>NZ_JBQCXF010000006.1:0-47304 GCF_051956635.1 Neisseria sp. P0022.S010
GGCCGGCATCGCCACCACAACAGAGCAAAGCCAACTGCATACCGCCAATGAAAACATCCACCTTATCAGCGGCAACCATACCGACATTACCGCCGGCCAAAGCCTGACCGCCCATGCGGCAGAGAGCCTTAACCTATTTGCGCAAAGCAGCGGCATCAAGATGCAGGCCAATCAGGGTGCAGTCACTGTACAGGCACAGAATGACGAATTGCAGCTGAATGCTTTGAAGGACGCAGCGTTAACCAGCAGCGCAGGGAAAGTCACCATTGCGGCGAAGGAAGAGATTCTGATCACCTGCAAAGGGGCGTATATCAAGTTGAGTAACGGGGAAGTTGAGATCGGAAGTCCGAAGGTGGTGCGGGTGAGGGCACCGTTGGTGGTATCGGATTCACAAAGTTATAATAGCATTGATTTTCCGGTATTTTCAGGGATGATATGTAATATACAATTTAAACTATGTAATGAAAATGGAATTCCCTATTCAAACAAAAAATATACAGCTTTTTTGCCAAATGAACAAATTATCAATGGCATAACTGATAAAGAAGGTTTTACTAAAGTGTTTCTAACTCTTGAGCCAGAATCTATAAAAATACATATACATCATGATATAAATAATTGGTATGATGAAGAGTGATAAGATTTAAAGGAATTATATGAAAAAAGTATATACTAGATTTTGGATAAAAGATAACAAGGTAAAAGTTGTTAGATATGAGATATATTTTAAAATAGGGAGAAGTAGAACCGTATCTACAGGTATTAAACAGTTGGGGAGTAATGGAAAATCATCGGAAGAGGTAATAACACTTAAATCTAATGAATCAATTAAAGATGTAAATGCATTTGTACATTTTTATTTACAGAATAATCATAGGGTTAATGAGAGAGGATTCTTATTGAAAGTTTCAGATAGAAGCATTCATGAAGAATACAGAGGCTCTTTGGCCAATTTATATCAATATAGAGTTCAAGGACAGCCATTATTAGAAGATATTTTCTATACTATCATTGAATTTAAAATAACGAAGGGTATTACCAATCAAAACCCTAATAATCAACAAGTACAGCCGATAAAAACGGTATCTTTACGCTTAACAATTGATGTCCCGTATGGATTAAGATGGGTTTCATTCCTCCGTGAACCTATCAAATTAGCAGCTCAAAAAAATGGAGTAGATAAAATAGCTATTGCATCCATTGTTTTTCAAGAAAAATTTCATGGTATTTGGGCTGCGAGAAAAAATCAATTGAGTAGTATGGGGGGGATAATATTAAAACCGACAGCATCATACGGATTTGGTGAAATGCAATTAGATTTAGCTGCAGAATTACTTGGAATAAAGGGTAGGGAAAATTATTTAGAAGAAACATTTTATGTTATTACTTCTGATGCTGTTATTGCGATGGATTTAGTTGCAAAAAATATAGCTCGTGAACAGCGAAGACGGAATAGGAAATTGAATACGTTTGAAGCTACTGTTTTTCATAATTCAGGTAGGCTTGGCTTACAAAGTTATGTAGAAGGAGAAATTCCTCAACATAAAATTAATAGTAGTGTATATGGCCGATCTTGGAAGTGGCAAAATGCAATAGCTCTTGCGTTGGAAGGAATTGTAACCAACATGCCTGATAAATGTGATAGTACTAATTGTAACGTATATATTGAATACAATACAAATAAATGGGTATATGATGGAAAACAGTATTTTTAATAATTATACAAGAATATTTAATTTTATTATTTTAATATTTATATTTTTAGTTTCGCTCTTACTTGATTCTGAAAATTTTTATATTTCAGACTATATAAAAGATGGCGATGTCTATAAATTATCTGATTTACAAGGCGATATTGAGGGTGGGGCAATTATTATTAAATTGTTTTTTATACTTAATAATTTTTCTATTTTTTTTATTGTGTTTAATAAGAAAACAATTGGAATTATATTCTTTATTTGTATATTTTATCTAACAAGTAAAATGGTAGAAATAAATTTATTTTTAAATATAATTTTTTCTAGTATGAAATTTAATATTGAACTAATTTTAATATTTTTTTTATATTCTTTTCTATTATTAATAAATGTTTATCTGAAATTGAATAAAAAATAAGCACATGTAGTTCAACTAACAGAGCAGGAGGAAATTAAAAAGATTGACTGGATGCAGGTGATTGCCATCGGCGCGGTGGTGGTTCTAGTTATTGCCATTGGTGCGGCGGTTACGTTTTTCACTGCTGGGACGGGTACTGCGCCCTACGCCGTTTCGGTTCAGGCTTTTTTGACTTTTATAGGATTAGGTGCGGCAGCAGTTGGTGCGGCGGCCAGGTAAGCGAACAGGCCGTCTGAAAACGGTTTTTCAGACGGCTTAAAATATTCAATCTCTACGAAAGGACAAAGCATGACCCCTAAAGAACAAAAAAACCGTTTGAACGACATTATGTTTCATGCGCAGCGTTGCGAACTGTACGACGACGAACACAGGCTGTATGCCAAGATGGGGCTGGGCATTACTATATATTTCTACGGCGGCTGGAGTGAAAGCGGGCAGCGGAAGGTATTGGATGTGTTCAGAAAGTATCAGGAAAAATATAACAAATATTTGAACGGCCTATTTAGTAGTCTTCAAAATAAGAGGTTTGTCAAATTTACTGAAAAACAATTTGCTACTACTATCGATAAACTATCAGTTTATGCTGAAAAAAATAAGGGGCTGTACTAGATTAGCCCTAAATTTCACACCACTCCCGCAGGATTTTAAGCTGCCGGGAGGGTGTGCCGAAGTTAAACCGAAATTCGCATTCTTTCAAGAACAGCGGGAAGGATTTGCGATCGATTCCGTTGTATTTGCGTAAGACGCG
Organism: Neisseria sp. P0022.S010; assembly: GCF_051956635.1. Classification (NCBI taxonomy): domain Bacteria; kingdom Pseudomonadati; phylum Pseudomonadota; class Betaproteobacteria; order Neisseriales; family Neisseriaceae; genus Neisseria; species Neisseria sp. P0022.S010. Next base: position 2,864 of record NZ_JBQCXF010000006.1, read on the forward strand.
TTTTGCCTGATTCCAAAAGTTCTCAATGCCGTTAATGTGGTTCTGACGGTCTGCAAATTCCTTGGAATGGTTGATGCGGTAATGGATAAAACCGCTCACGTCCAACTTGTCGTAACTGCTCAGACTACCAGTATAAACAATACTGTCCGGCATAATTTTCCGTTTGATAACAGGCATCAAAGTATCGGACTTAGCATTATCTACGACAACGGTATAGACCCGTCCGTTGCGTTTCAGGATGCCAAAGACAACCACCTTTCCTGCCGCACCGCGACCACGTCTGCCTTTACGCCGTCCGCCGAAATAGCTTTCGTCCAACTCAACAGAGCCCTCAAAAACCTCATCGGCAGCCAAGGCCAAATGATGGCTGATAACCGTGCGGATTTTACGGTAGAACAGTGCTGCCGAATTGGGATGGATGCCCAAAATATCGGCGGCAGAACGGGCGGTAACTTCCAGCACAAAAAAACGGAGCAGTTCTTTCTGTACTTTTTTCTTTAATTTGCAGTGCGTTATCTTCATATTTCGAGGGTAACATATCTGCTAATCTAGTACAGCCCCTTTAAAAATGATTGTAGAATGGGCATTTAATTATTTAGGCCGTCTGAAATTTGGTTTTCAGACGGCCTTTGTTTTAGAGTAGATCTTGGATGGCTGAACGCTCTTCTTCCAATTCGGCCAGCGTGGCTGCAATACGTTTTTGGCTGAATTCGTCTGACAAATCTAAGCCTTGGACGATGCGGTAGCTGCCTGCGTCGCAAATGACGGGGAAGCCGAAAACCAAACCTTCGGGAATGCCGTAAGAGCCATCGGATGGAACGCCCATCGTTACCCATTTGCCGCTGCTGCCGAGCAGCCAGTCGCGCAGGTGGTAGATGGCGGCATTGGCGGCGGAGGCTGCGGATGATGAGCCGCGCGCGGCGATAATGGCGGCACCGCGTCCGGCGATTTTCGGCATGAAGACTTCGGTGTTCCAGTCGGGTTCGGTAATCATGTTTTGGACGGACTCGCCGTTGCTGGTGGCGTAGCGGTAGTCGGCGTACATGGTCGGGCTGTGGTTGCCCCAGACACACATTTGCTCGATGGAAGTAATCGGGCGGTTGATTTTTTCGGCAATTTGGCTGACGGCGCGGTGGTGGTCGAGACGCATCAGGGCGGTGAAATTTTCCGGCGGGATGTCGGGTGCAGACTTCATGGCGATGTAGGCGTTGGTGTTGGCTGGGTTACCGACGACGAGGACTTTGACGTTGCAATGGGCAACTTTGTTTAACGCCGCGCCTTGTACTTTGAAAATTTCGCCATTGGCGTGCAGCAAGTCGGCGCGTTCCATGCCTTGCGTACGCGGGCGCGCTCCAATCAAGAGGGCGATGTCGGCATCTTTGAAGGCGACTTCGGGGTCGTCTGTGGCGAAGATGTCGGCCAAGAGTGGGAAGGCGCAATCCTGCATTTCCATAATCACGCCGCGCAATGCTTGTTGCGCCTGTGGCAGGTCGAGCAGTTGCAGGATAACGGGTTGGTCGCGTCCGAGCATAATGCCGCCGGCGATACGGAAGAGGGTGGCGTAGGCGATTTGGCCTGCCGCGCCGGTAACGGCGATTCGGACGGGTGGCTTGAGGGTCATATTTTTCCTTTTGAAGTCGTTGTTTTACTTGATTTTCGGATTATAGCAGCATTATGTGACGAATGATGTAGGAAGGCCGTCTGAAATTTAATTTTCAGACGGCCTTCAGTGTTTGAAAAGATTATTCGTCGTTTTTCTTTTCAGCTTGTTCTTCGGCAGCTTCATAGGCTTCGACGATTTTCTGTACCAATGGATGGCGGACAACGTCTTCGCTGGTGAAGGTGTGGAAATACAGGCCTTCTACGTCGCGCAGTTTTTCGCGTGCATCTTTCAAGCCGGATTTGATGTTGCGCGGCAGGTCGATTTGGCTGATGTCGCCGGTAATGACTGCTTTGGCACCGAAGCCGATACGGGTCAGGAACATTTTCATTTGTTCGGGGGTGGTGTTTTGCGCTTCGTCCAAAATGACATACGCGCCGTTGAGCGTGCGGCCGCGCATATAGGCCAGCGGTGCAATTTCAATCAAACCTTTTTCCATCAGTTTGGTCACGCGGTCGAAGCCCATCAAGTCATAAAGCGCATCGTAAAGCGGTCGCAGGTAGGGGTCGACTTTTTGCGCTAAATCGCCCGGCAGGAAGCCTAATTTTTCGCCTGCTTCGACTGCTGGGCGCACCAAAACGATGCGTTCGATTTGGTGCTTTTCCATGGCATCGACGGCGGCGGCAACGGCAAGATAGGTTTTGCCCGTACCGGCCGGGCCTAAGCCGAACACGACATCGTGGTTGAGCAAGGCGCGGATATAGCCGTTTTGGCGCGGTGTGCGGCCGCCGATGCTGCCGCGTTTGGTGCGGAAATAGTATTGTTGGTCGTGGTGTTTTTCTTCGTGTTTTTCATCTGCTGTTTTGGCTTCAACGGCCGCGAGGCTGATGGCGTTGTCGTCCAAGTCGCCTTTTTCTGCGGCTTCGGCAAGCGACAGCAAGGCACGGCGGCCGGCGTGTGCCAGTTCGCCCATGAAGGTGAAATGTTCGAAGCGGTGGCTGATTTGGATATTAAGGGCTTTGCCTAAGGCTTCGAGATTGCTGTCGAGTGCGCCGCACAGGCGTTGCAATACGGTATTGTCAATTTCTTCAAACTGCAGATGGACGGTGTGGGTCATATCGGTTTCCGTAAATAAATCTATTTTTCCGTATTATACCCTTGTTCAGACAGCATGCTTTATAATACGTCGCTTCTTTTTAATAAACCGTTTCAATTAAAATGAATCACACTGTTTCTCCCCAATCGGAATTTCTGCGCGGTATCAAAGAAACCTCGCCCATGTTGATCGGTCTGTTGCCGTGGGCGCTGATTTTGGGTATGCAGGGCGGGCAGAAGGGCATGAGTTGGCTGGAAATGCTGCTGATGACGGGCATGAATTTTGCCGGAGGTTCGGAATTCGCCGCAGTCAATTTGTGGGCAAATCCTTTGCCGATTCTGCTGATTGCAACGGTAACGTTTATGATTAATTCGCGCCATATTCTGATGGGTGCGGCGATTGCGCCGTATATGAGGGATATGCCGTTGAAAAAGGCGATGCCTGCGCTGTTTGTGATGTGTGATGAAAGCTGGGCAATGGCGTTTGCTGAAATTCAAAAGCGTAAGGCGGCAGGCTTGCCTGCGTTCAATATGCCGTTTTATGCCGGTGTGTGTTTTATTTTGTATGTAACGTGGATTGGTTTTGCGGCGTTTGGCGCGGCAGTCGGTCCGATGTTCGGCGATGTGGCGGCTTGGGGCTTCGGCATGGCGTTTCCTGCGGTGTTTTTGGTGTTGCTGCGCGGTATGTGGAAGAGCTTTGCGGCTTCACGCCCTTGGTTTGTCAGCCTGATTGTGGCGTGCGTAACCTATTTGACCGTGGACGGCGCATGGTATGTTCCGGCCGGAGCGTTGTCGGGTTTGTTGGCGGCGTATTTTTGGGGAGAGCAAAAATGAAGGATTTGTTGTCGCTGCAATCGTTTTTGCTGTTTTTAAGTATGTTGGCCGTAACCTATTCGACCCGATTAATCGGCTTTTTTGCATTGCGCAACCGTACGTTGAGCCGTCGCGCGCAAGTGGTTATGGAGGCCGCGCCGGGCTGCGTGTTGATTTCCGTGATTGCGCCTTATTTTGTATCGGACAAACCGCATGAGCTGATTGCCATTGCTTTAACAGTATTGGCCGCCAGCCGGTTTTCGATGTTGGTGACGGTATTAATCGGCGTTGGCACATCGGGCATACTCGGTTATTTGATGAAATAAAAAATTTTCAGACGGCCTTACTTGTTATAATGGCCGTCTGAATTTTTTGATAAAGCAAAAACATGGCAAACCAACGACTCATCTATGGCTTTCACGCCGTCAATGCCCGTTTGTGGCAAAACCCGAAATCGATTACCGAACTCTATATCCAAGAGGGCAAATCCGATGCGCGCACCCGCGATGTATTGGATAAAGCGGCCTCTGAAAACGTACGCGTGCATTTTGCCGATGCCGACCGCCTGAATGCCATCAGCAAAGGGGCGCGTCATCAGGGCGTGGTCGGATTTATCGATGCTTCCAAAAACCATGTTCACTTGGAAGATGTGTTGGAAAACCTGAGCGAACCACCGTTTTTGCTGGTATTGGACGGCATTACCGATCCGCACAACCTCGGCGCGTGTCTGCGTACTGCCGATGCGATGGGCGTGCATGCCGTGATTGCGCCCAAAGACAAAAGTGTCGGCCTGAATGCGACCGTCAGCAAAGTTGCCTGTGGTGCGGCGGAAACCGTGCCGTATATTACCGTAACCAATCTTGCCCGTACTTTGCGTGAATTGAAAGAATACGGCATTTGGATTGTCGGTACGGACATGGGCGGCGACTCCGACCTTTACCACTGCGACCTGCCCGACAGTGTGGCTTGGGTGATGGGCAACGAAGGCGAGGGCATGCGCCGCCTGACGCGCGAACATTGTGATATGCTGGTATCGATTCCGATGTTTGGCACAGTCGAAAGCATGAATGTTTCCGTCAGCGCTGGCATGGTATTGAGCGAAACACGCCGTCAACGCGTGTTGAAATCGGAAAAATAAAAAGTGTAATTAAAAGGCCGTCTGAATGTTTTTCAGACGGCCTTTTTCAGGTTTTATTCTTTAACCAAAGGACCTGATTGCTTTTCATTACCGGCGGCAATGCGAACCAATTGGAGAAATTCCGATTTCAGCTCAAACGGATCATCGCCTTGGACTTGCTGTGCCATGTTTTCGATGTCTCTCCAACTGAGTTTGCCGTTGTATTCACCGCCGCGCAGGGCTTGCGCATAGGAAGCTGCGGCAAGGGCGAGCAGGGTGTCTTTATCGGCTTGCTCCAGCGGTTTGCTACCAACGGGAATTGCTTGTTCCATCAGCTTGCTGTCTTTTTTTCCAGGTAGTTTGTAGCGTACTTTGACAAAGGCGTATTCGTTTTTACTGCCTTTGGCGGCCGGGGCTTTTTGATAGCGTGATTCGTTCAGCCAACCGTTTTTGCCTGCCGGAATGATTTCATAGATGGCGGTCACGCTGTGGCCTGAGCCGATATCGCCCGCATTTACTTTGTCATTGTTGAAGTCTTCATTGCGCAGGGTGCGGTTGGTGTAGCCGACCAAGCGGTATTCTTTGACAGTGGCAGGATTGAATTCGACTTGGATTTTGACATCTTGTGCAACGGTGGCGAGTGTGGAGGTCAGCTGCTGTTGCAGGACTTTTTTCGCTTCTTTTTCGTTGTCAATGTAGCTGTAATTGCCGTCGCCTGCATCGGCAATTTGTTCCATCATGTCTTCGTTGTAATTGTCCGTACCGAAGCCTAGCGTACTGAGTGAAACGCCGGTTTTACGCTTTTCGGCAACCATGGATTTGAGGGTTTCGGTATCAGATACGCCAACGTTAAAGTCGCCATCGGTCGCCAACAGGATACGGTTGATGCCGTTGGGTACAAAGGCTTTTTGCGCTTCTTCGTATGCCATGCGTAAAGCGGATTCGCCCGAAGTCGAGCCTGCGGCTTTCAGCTTGTCGATGGCCTTCAGGATGGTTTCTTTATCTGAACCTGATGTGGGCGGAAGCACCAGCTCTTCGCCTGATGAATAGGTAATCAGGGTAACTTTGTCCTGCGGGCGTAATTGTTGGGTCAAGATACGCAGCGTTTTTTGAACCAACGGAAGTTTATTTTCTGCAGCCATACTGCCGGATACGTCCACGAGGAACACAAGATTGGCGGGCGGCAGGTCTTTCTTTGCCGTGTCTTGTGCTTGGATACCGATTTTGATCAGCTTGGCTTCCGGTTGCCATGGAGAATCAATGGTTTCAGTGTGAACGGCAAAGGGACGGCCGTCAGTAGGCAGTGGATAGTTGTAAGGGAAATAATTGATGATTTCCTCAATGCGCACGGCATCTTTGGGCGGCTGTTTGCCGTTGTTCAGAAATCGGCGGACGTTGGCGTAGCTGCCGGTATCGACATCGATGCTGAATGTGGAAACAGGTTCTTGAGCAACGGATTTAACCGGTTGGTCGGGTTGGTCTTGGTAGCGTTCTGTATTTCGAACCTTGACAGTAGGTGTTTTAACCTTCTGTATGGCAACAATTTGGCTTTCCTTGAATCCTAGAGAGGGACCAAAAGAGGGGTTCGAGTATTCTTTTGAGTCAGAACACGCAGTCAAAGCTGCCAAAGTGAGTATGGAAACGGTTTTTAGGAAGAAACGGGGCATGATTTAAGCTCCAGGAAAATATCACATGCTGATTATTATAAAGTGTTGATGGCAGTGTATTGGCAGATTCAACGAGAGCGCAGAGTCACTTTTTATTTGGATTTTAATGTGTGAATAGTGGGTTAAGTTTAAATCAGGACAAGGCGGAGTAATGCGGTACTGGTCTAAACTTAACCCACTATTTTATGACTTAGGCAAGATTTTGTCGGGCTGAGACGATTTTGTAAAGGCCTCAGCCCCGATTTATCTTACATTAACTTTTCTTCCGGCGACGTTCGCCTGGCAGCAGCATATCTGCCCATTTGATGATGTTGGCAACTTCTGCCGGATTGAGTTCGTAGAACTGGCCACGTTTGAGGCGGTTTGGCAGGCCGATAGGGCCGAAGCCTACGCGGACGAGGCGGCTGACGGTGAGGCCTTGGCTTTCAAAAATGCGGCGTACTTCGCGGTTGCGGCCTTCTTTGATGACGACGTTGTACCATTTGTTTGCGCCTTCGCCGCCTTGTTCGTAGATACGTTCTACTTTTGCCAAACCGTCTTCGAGCATCACGCCTTCTTCGGTCAGGACGCGCATTTGTTCGGTGGTCAACTCGCCCAATACGCGCACGGCGTATTCGCGTTCGACTTCAAAGCTAGGGTGGGCAAAGCGTTGAACCAGTTCGCCTGAGGTGGTCAGGATCAAAAGGCCGCTGGTATTGATGTCCAAACGGCCGATGGCCACCCAGCGGCTGCTGGCTGCTTGCGGCAGGCGGTCAAAAATGCTGACACGGCCTTGCGGGTCGTCGCGGGAAACGATTTCGCCTTCTTGTTTGTAGTAGAGGATGATGCGCGGCAGGCGGTCTGCCCATTTGAGTTTGATGATGCTGCCTTTGACGGTAACATGGTCGTCGGGTGTGACTTTTTCGCCCAGTTGGGCGACGCGGCCGTTGACCGTTACCCAGCCGTTGCTGATCCATTCTTCCATTTCGCGACGTGAGCCGACCCCGGAGGCGGCCAGGACTTTTTGCAGACGCTCGGGTTCAAAGCGGGAAAGGTCGCTGCGGCGTTCTTTCAAATCGCGGGCGTGCTCCATGATTTTTTGATTTGGGTTGCGGACAACCAGTTTTTTGGCTTTGGCGGCACGTTGTTTTGGGGCAATATTTTGAGCTTTAGGGCCGTCTGAAACTTTTTGGCCGTAAGGTTTGCCTGATGTTTTGCGTTCGTTGTCTGGACGTTTTTTATTGGCGAAGGATTTGGCCGGTTTGGAAGGTTTCTTGGCGGCAGATGATACGCCGTCGCGCCATTGGCGTTTGCTGGAAGGCTGTTTGGACATGATTTTTCCTAACTCGCTTGAAAAAGCGGTTCTTCTGCGGCGGTTGCGGCAGGGGTTGGATTGGGGGAAAAGGCCGTCTGAAAATCAGATTCAGACGGCCTGCCGATGAAAGGCTGTATTGTAACTCAACCAGTAAATTTTTGTTTGAAAATCCGAAAATTATGGCGAAAGGCGTTCGCGTATCCAGTTGCCGTCAACCAGGCGGTATTGAATGCGGTCGTGCAGGCGGCTGGGGCGGCCTTGCCAGAATTCGATGCGGTCGGGAATAACGAGGTATCCGCCCCAATGCGGCGGGCGGGGAACATGCAGGGGATGTTTGACACCGACGGCTGCGGCTTTGGCCACCAAGACGGCTTTGCTGGAAATCACTTCGCTTTGTTCGCTTGCCCATGCGCCGATACGGCTGGTGTAGGGGCGGCTTTCGAAATATTCGTCCGAAGCGGCGGCGTCGAGTTTTTCGATGCGTCCTTCAATGCGCACTTGGCGCTCGAGTTCCGGCCAGAAAAAAGTCATGGCGGCAAAGGGGTGTACCGTATAGGAGCGGCCTTTGCGGCTGTGGTAATTGGTAAAGAAAACAAAGCCTTTGGGGTTGACTTCTTTCAGCAGCACCATGCGGCTGTTGGGTCTGCCGTCTTCGCCTACGGCGGCAACGTTGACCGCGGTCGGCTCGTTGACTTCGGCGTGAATCGCTTCGTTCAGCCATTGCTCGAATTGGACAATCGGGTCGGCGTGGCACTCGGCTTCCGATAGCTCGCGTTTGCTGTAATCTTCGCGGATATTGTGTAAATCCATGATTTTTCTCCTTAGGTCTGACTGAATCATACTCCGTTTTTTCAGACGGCCTCAAGGGCATTTGTGTATAATCGTAGCCCTTTCTAATTTAGAACCATATGGAGTCCCGTCATGCAAACCGAAGTCGAACTGAAAATCTTAAATCCGAAAATGGCCGATTCCCTGCCTGCTTATGCAACGCCCGGTTCTGCCGGTTTGGACTTGCGTGCCTGCTTGGATGAAGCCGTTGTATTGCAGCCAGGCGATGTGTATCTTGTGCCGACCGGTTTGGCGGTGCATTTGGCCAACCCTGCGTATGCAGCCGTTTTGTTGCCACGTTCCGGTTTGGGTCATAAACACGGTATTGTTTTGGGCAATTTGGTCGGTTTGATTGACTCGGATTATCAAGGCGAATTGAAGGTTTCTTTGTGGAACCGTGGTAAAGAAGCGTTTACCATCGAGCCGATGGAGCGTATCGCGCAAATGGTGATTGTGCCGGTTGTCCAAGCTGCGTTTAAGGTTGTGGACGAGTTTGCTGCCAGCGAGCGGGGTGAAGGCGGATTCGGCAGCACCGGCAAAGCCTGATGATTTAAAAGGCCGTTTGAAACAGGATAAATTGAAATATTCGATTTCGGTTTGCCACGGTTCAGACGGCCTTTTTGTTGTGCCAACCTTTGCATAATTACACACAAGATTGCATTTTTATATCTTGCCTGCATGTCCGGCGCACCCAATAATACAGGCCGTCTGAAACCTTTACGGAGCGTTGTTATGTCCCGCCCCTCACTTTTCCTGCCTTTATTTTTGATTATCTTTGGCGCGATTTGGTTTTTACGTGCTACGGATATTTTGCCTGCGACATCGACCATGATTGCCAGCGCATTAATTATTTTGGGCTTTGCCGTGTTGATTATGGACGGCATCAACAAACAGTCCATCGTTTCCGGCCCGATGTTGGTTTATATCGGTACAGCCATTTATCTGCACATGAGTTACTGGATTTACCTTTCGCCGTTATTGGCCATCGGCATGGTCGTGTTGGGTTGCCTGCTGTTGCTCTCGCGCAGCGATATGATTCCTGAGAAACACACAAAATAGAAAGATGAGAGATTTGGGTTTTGCCCTATAAAGGCCGTCTGAACAATGGTATAATCCGCCGATTCAGACGGCCTTTTTTATTGTGGTTTAAATTTGAAATTTACCCTCCCGGCCGCACCGTTTTCTTACATTTTGCAAAGTTTCCGCCATGACCCAAGACAAAATCCTCATCCTCGACTTCGGCTCGCAAGTTACCCAGCTGATCGCCCGCCGCGTGCGCGAAGCCCACGTTTACTGCGAACTGCATTCTTTCGACATGCCTTTGGAAGAAATCAAAGCCTTCAATCCGAAAGGCATCATTCTCTCCGGAGGTCCCAATTCCGTTTACGAATCCGACTATCAAGCCGATACCGGTATCTTCGATTTGGGCATTCCGGTTTTGGGTATTTGCTACGGCATGCAATTTATGGCGCACCACTTGGGCGGCGAAGTCAGCCCGGGCAACCAACGCGAATTCGGTTATGCGCAAGTGAAAACCATCGACAGCGAGCTGACACGCGGCATTCAAGATGATGCGCCTAATACGCTCGACGTTTGGATGAGCCATGGCGATAAAGTTTCCAAACTGCCTACCGGCTTCTCTGTCATCGGCGATACGCCGTCTTGCCCGATTGCCATGATGGAAAACGCTGAGAAACAATTCTACGGCATCCAATTCCATCCTGAAGTGACCCACACCAAACAAGGCCGCGCGCTGTTGAACCGCTTTGTCTTGGGTATTTGCGGCGCACAACCCAGCTGGACCATGCCGAACTACATCGAAGAAGCCGTTGCCAAGATCCGCGAACAAGTCGGCAGCGACGAAGTGATTTTAGGTTTGTCCGGCGGCGTGGACTCTTCCGTAGCGGCCGCGCTGATTCACCGTGCCATCGGCGACCAACTGACCTGCGTGTTTGTTGACCACGGCCTATTGCGTTTGAACGAAGGCAAGATGGTGATGGATATGTTTGCCCGCAACTTGGGCGTACGCGTGATTCACGTTGATGCCGAAGAGCAGTTTTTGGCGAAACTTGCCGGTGTGGCCGATCCGGAGAAAAAACGCAAAATCATCGGTGCGGAATTTATCGAAGTATTTGATGCGGAAGAGAAAAAACTCACCAACGCCAAATGGTTGGCGCAAGGTACGATTTACCCCGACGTAATCGAATCCGCAGGTGCGAAAACCAAAAAAGCCCACGCCATCAAATCCCACCACAATGTCGGCGGCCTGCCTGAAAACATGAAGCTCAAATTGCTTGAGCCGTTGCGTGATTTGTTCAAAGACGAAGTACGCGAATTGGGCGTGGCTTTGGGCTTGCCACGCGAAATGGTGTACCGTCATCCGTTCCCGGGCCCGGGTTTGGGTGTGCGTATCTTGGGTGAAGTGAAAAAAGAATACGCCGACTTGCTCCGTCAGGCGGACGACATTTTCATCCAAGAATTGCGCAATACTACCGATGAAAACGGTACATCTTGGTACGACCTGACCAGCCAAGCCTTTGCCGTATTCCTGCCTGTGAAATCCGTCGGCGTGATGGGCGACGGTCGCACATACGATTACGTCGTAGCTTTGCGTGCCGTGATTACTAGCGACTTCATGACTGCGCACTGGGCAGAACTGCCATACTCGCTGCTCGGCCGCGTGTCCAACCGCATCATCAACGAAGTCAAAGGCATCAACCGCGTGGTTTATGATGTCAGCGGCAAACCGCCTGCCACGATTGAGTGGGAATAATCCCTAAATAATAAAGGCCGTCTGAACAGATATTGTTCAGACGGCCTTTTTTGCACTGATGAGCTTGGTTAACGCATACAATGAAATCAATCAGCAAACTTTCCGTTAGCGGTTTAAGCAAATATCTTAATCAATACGGCCGAATTTGCCGCTTTTGAAATCGCTGATGGCTTGTCGGATTTCTTCGGCAGTATTCATCACAAATGGGCCGTAGCCGACTACGGGTTCATCAATCGGAACGCCGGAAAGCAGCAAGATTTTGGCTTCTTCGCTACTGGCTTTTACGCGCACTTTACCGCCGGTTTGCTCAAAATTGACCAATTCTCCGGCTGTTGCCTGTTCATTGCCATTAAACGTCACCGCTCCGCGCAGGACAACCATAGACAGATTGTGATTGTCGGGTACTGCCAATTCAGCCTCTTTATTGGCATGAAGCACAATATCCCAAACATTCATTTCGGTGAACGTGTTCGCCGCGCCTTTTACGCCGTCATGTTCGCCTGCAATCAGACGTAAGTAGCCGGCTTCGTCGGGAAATTCGACGACGGGAATATTTGCTTTGGCAAGATGCTGATAGCGTGGCGGCGTGTTTTTGTCTTTGGCGGGCAGGTTGACCCAAAGTTGCACCATTTCAAAGAGTCCGCCTTTTTTGCTGAAGTTTTCAGAGTGGAATTCTTCATGAATAATGCCTGAGCCAGCGGTCATCCATTGCACGTCGCCTTCGTAAATAATGCCGCCTCCGCCGCTGGAGTCGCGGTGTGCTACTTCGCCGTGGTAGGCGATGGTAACGGTTTCAAAGCCTTTGTGCGGATGTTGTCCGACACCGCGCGGACCGTGCGTTTCGTTGGGTGCAAATTCATACGGTGCGGCATAGTCCAGCATCAGGAATGGATTGGTGCCGCGGTCGTCAGCCATGTGGGAGAACAAAGGTTGCACGAGGAATCCGTTGCCTACCCAGTGTTGGCTGTCGGCTCGGTAGATTTGTTTGATGTTGCGCATGATAAAGTTCCTTCTTTTTATGGCCGTCTGAAGCCTTTCAGATGGCCTTTTGTTACAGAATGCTTGTATTATAGGGGGTACAAACTTTATAACAAGTACGCACATTTTTGATACTGTGGTTTGGAGATTTTGTATGTCGGAAACAGAACACGCACACGGCTCTTGCTGTCCGGTCGTTAATACTTTGGATATTATCGGCGGCAAATGGAAGGTATTGATTTTATATTATTTACACGGGGAAACCCGACGTTTCAATGAGTTGCAGCGTTTGTTGGCAGGTATTACCCAGCGGATGTTGACGCTGCAGCTGCGCGAATTGGAAAACGACGGTATCGTTCATCGGGAAGTGTATCCGCAGGTACCGCCGAAGGTGGAATACTCGCTGACTGAGTTTGGGCGGACGCTGATGCCTGTGATCGAAGCCATACACCGTTGGGGCGAGCAATATGCTGCGGAATGTGTGAAACATAAAAAGCAGCCGTAGGCTTATGCTTTTATGGTTATGATATTGATGAAGGCTTTAAGGCCGTCTGAACAGGCGTGATTCATGGTTTCACGCTTATTCAGACGGCCTTATTCTTTAGGGACTAAGCCCAATCAAAATTGATTTTTCAATTCACGCAAAGCGGCGAAGACTTCGAGTTCGCTGTTTAATTTTCGTCCGCTTAATTCTTCGGCGCGTGCCTGAACTTGGGGCAGGTGTACGCGGAAAAACGGATTGACTTTGCGTTCGTGCACCAGGCTGACAGGCAGTGTCGGCGTGTGTTCGGCTGCGGCCAAGGCCGTCTGAATGTCGGCGTTGTCCGGCTCGATATGTTGGGCAAAGCGCAGATTGGAGGCGGTATATTCGTGCGCCGGATAAAACAGCGTTTCTTCGGGCAGCTGGTTGAATCGGTGGAAGCTGTCGTAAAGCTGCTCGATTGTGCCGGTAAATACGCGGCCGCAACCGGCGGAAAACAAGGTATCGCCGCAGAAAACGTGCAGGCCGTCTGAATTTTCCAGCAGATAGCTGATGTGTCGGTCGGTATGGCCGGGAGTTGCCCAAACGGTAACCAAGCCTTCGCCAAACGGGAACTGCGTACCTGCGGTGACGGTATGCGTCGCCACGTCGATGTCGCTTTCGCCATAGATTGGGGATTCTAAGAAGCCGTTGTGCAGCGCTTTTGCGCCGCCGATATGGTCATGATGGGGATGGGTAATCCATGTTTGTGCCAGCATCAAGTGGTTGTGAACAAGGAATTTTAAGACCGGCGTGGCATCGGACGGATCGACGCAGACGGTATGGTTGCCTTCTTGAATCATCCAGATGTAGTTGTCGTTTAGGGCTTGGATTGGTGTGATTTTCATATGCTTTCTTCTGGTTTGGGGTTTCAGACGGCCTCTAAATAATCTTTGATATTCGGACTTTGGCCGAACACGGCTTCATGGGCTTGCTGGATGCACAGTCGGTTGAACAGCAATCTTTGGGTTTGGTCACCGTCGATAATCCGCACTTGGCCTTGCAGTTTGGGCGCGTCGTGATGAAAGGTGTTTTTAAACGCGTGCCAACGGTCAGCTTGCAGATGGACGATGGCAAACATATCGTGCGAAATATTGACGCCGACGCTCAATAGCTTGGCCGAGGCTTGCAGGCAGAAACCGCTGTCGCCAAACAGGCACAGCCCCGTGTTTTCAGGATAGCGGAACAATTCGATTTTCACGGCTTCGGGTTCGGCAAAGATGTTGCAAAACAGCCGTTCAAACAACGACGGCTGCGCCACGCCTTCGCTCAACATACCGTAAAGCCCGCCCAGCCAATCGACATAGCCGAGAAAGGAAAAACGGTAGTCCTGCATAATGGCTTCGATGCGCTTGGGGTCGCGTTTGCTGATCAAGCGGACAAATTCAAAACCGACTTCCGGCAGCCGCGCCCGAAGCGTTTGGTTCAGGCGGTGGGCAAACAGGTTTTTATGGTTGTGCGGATTGCGCAGAATACCGAGGAATTTCAGCCGCAATATCCGCCACAAGGCATCCGGTACTTTGACGGTATCGGCATTTGCCGTAGATGTTTTCAGACGGCCTGCGGGTAAGATGCGCAGATGGTCGCAGGCATCTTCGTAGCCGCTTTCATGACGGTTGAACCAGCTTTCCAGATTGTATTGGTTGGCAGAGTCTTCGACAAAGGTCAGCGTATAGAGGTTTTTCGCCGCCAAGTTGCCGATGATGTTGACGCTTGTCGCTTCGCTGCGGTTTTGTTCTTTGCCGCGGGCTTTTTCGCCAGGATGGAATATGGACAGTGGCAGGCGATAAACGTTTTGGTTTTGCGGGCTGACCTGTGGATTATGCGCATGTTGCCGCTGCTCGGTTTGGGCGATGAAGTGGTGTTCCTTCGTCGGATTTGCGGTCAATAGGGCGTAAGGCTTTTCGCCGCATTCGGGAAATTCGCAATCACTGAGGATAAAGGCTTGTCGAGTCATAATGTCGGGAAAGGCCGTCTGAATATGTCGATTATAGTTTAAAAGAGGGAATTATACAGAATGATGGCGGCGGGTTTGGTCTTTATACGCAAAAGGACGCAAAAAGGCCGTCTGAAAACAAATATAGCGTGGTTCGCTAAATCGTTTTCAGACGACCTTAAATCAACGGACTGTTCAACACTACCTATTCTTCTTTTTGGAAAACGTGGTTGCGGTGATACTCGAAATATTTTTTGCTTTTTGGTCGAATTTCTAATTTCATATCGGGAAAAATTCCAAGCCGCTTTTGATTTTCCAGATTGATTTTTGGACTGATTTTTATCGTACCGTCGATATCAAACGTAATCAGACCGCTATCGAATAATGCGTCGATATTGGGTGCGAGCATCAGACCGTTGAAGGGATCTAACCGCTCTTTATCGTTGCACTTACTCCAAGGTTTAATATGGCTGGCGATGAGTAAAGGCTGGATATCTAGACCTGTTAGCGGACAGCTCGGATACAGTTCGAGTAGTTTTTGCCGGAATCTGCCTTGCCCTTGACGAGCTTTTATTAAGGTTTCGATTTCGGTTCGCTTTTCTGGTTCAATTTCGGATGCTAATTGTTCTTTGAGTTTACTGAGATCTTGTTCCAAAGATTGGGTTGAGTTTATTTGAAAATTTGTTGGTTTGTATAATTCAAATATTCCTCCTTTTTTCCACCATAAAAAGTCTTGGTGCATTGATTCGTGATAATGCTTCCTTGAGTTTGAATTGACACTAAGTACATGCAAAGAAGCATGTGTATCATCATTATAGTCAGGAGTAATCTGCCATTGGTTTTTTAGTTCTTCAATCTGTTCATCTACATCTTTTACCTTAAATTGTGTTTTGCCCATATCATGCAGATGTAAGACGATTCTTTTTATAATTTCTATCGTCCCATCAATATGTTCCCCATTGATCCGTGCGGAATATTTTGTTTTCGCCATTAAGTCTTCCTATCAAAGTTAAGTTTTCTAATTTAATTATTTGGGGTAATGCATTGATTTTCCAATGACCGTCATTCCCGCGTAGGCGGGAATCCAGAAGCTTGAATTTACAGTAGTCTTTGAGTATTTCTGAAATGCAGGGGGCTGGATTTCCGCCTGCACGGGAATGACGGCGGTTGGTTCGGTATTATACGCAAAAGAACATATAAAGGTCGTCTGAAAACAGATATAGCAGAATCCGCTAAATCGTTTTCAGACGACCTTTTCTTTAAAGCCGAATCAAATCAGCCTGCCGGTTAACCCAAAGCCTTCCTTGCTCCGGCGAAGAGGCGGTACCAGCCGGACAGTTCCGTCCAGTCTTCCGGTTTCCAGCTCATTTGTGCGGCGCGGTATACGCGTTCGGGGTGGGGCATCATGATGGTGACGCGGCCGTCGGCGTTGGTAACGCCGGCGATGCCTCGCGGCGAACCGTTGGGGTTGAGCGGGTAGGTTTGGGTAACTTGGTTTTGTCCGTCGACGTATTGCAGCGCGATGCCGAGGCCGTCTGAAATTTTGCCGCCGTGAAGTGCGAAGTCGGCGCGGCCTTCGCCGTGGCTGACCACGACAGGCAGGCTGGAGCCTTGCATTTCGTTCAGAATCAGGGAGGCTGATTTTGGGACGTGAACCATGCTCAGGCGCGCTTCGAACTGTTCGCTCAGGTTGCGTTTAAACTTCGGCCAGCCTGCCGTGCCGGGGATGATTTCGGCGAGATTGCTGACCATTTGGCAGCCGTTGCACACGCCCAATGTCAGCGTGTTCGGGTCGGCGAAGAAGGCGGCGAACTGGTCGCGCAAGGCGGGGTGGAACAGGATGGATTTCGCCCAGCCTTCGCCTGCGCCGAGTACGTCACCGTAGCTGAAGCCGCCGCACGCCGCCAGCATTTTGAAGTCGGCAAGGTGGACGCGGCCTGCCATCAGGTCGGACATATGTACGTCGTAGGCATCGAAACCGGCGCGGGTAAAGGCAGCGGCCATTTCGATTTGTCCGTTTACGCCCTGTTCGCGCAGAATGGCGATTTTGGGTTTCGCGCCGCTGTTGATGAATGGCGCGGCGATGTCTTCATTCACGTCAAATTTCACGTCGGCAAACAATGCGCTGCGTTCGTTGTCGCCAATCAGGGCAAACTCGCTGTCGGCGCAGGCAGGGTTGTCGCGTAAGCGTTGGATGGCGTGGCTGGTTTCCTGCCATGCGCGTTGCAGGTCGGCGCGGTTTTGTTCCAACACGATGCCTGCCTGATTGCGGATAACGATTTTTTCGTCAGAACCGATGGTGGCAACGGTATGCAAGGGCAGCGCCGCCGCTTTGAACAAGGCTTCTGCTGCCGCGACATCTTGTTTGGCAATTTGAATCACTGCGCCCAGTTCTTCATTGAACAATGCGCGGATGCTGGCTTCGTTGACGTCGGCTTGGTTGGCAACCAGTGAAGTCAAATCCACGTTCAAGCCGCATCGTGCCGCAAACGCCATTTCCACCAACGTCGCAAACAAGCCGCCGTCGCTGCGGTCGTGGTATGCCAAGAGTTTGTCTTCGGCGACAAGCTGTTGAATCACGTTGTAAAACGCTTTCAGACGGCCTGTATCGTCCAAATCAGGTGCATCGCCGGTCATGTTGTTATAAACCTGACCAAACGCCGAGCCGCCCATGCGCGCTTTGCCGTTGCCCAAGTCAACCAGCAGCAATACGCTGTCTTCGACGTTTTTCAACTCAGGCGTAACGGTTTTGCGTACGTCTTCCACTGGCGCAAACGCAGAAATAATCAGGCTCAACGGCGATACGACGGATTTTTTCTCTTCGCCGTCCTGCCAAACGGTTTTCATCGATAGGCTGTCTTTACCCACGGGAATGCTCAAATCCAATGCCTGACAGGCTTTGGAAACTGCTTCGACGGTGCGGTAGAGTTTTTCGTCTTCGCCCTCGTTGCCACACGCCGCCATCCAGTTGGCGGAAAGTTTGATGTTGCCGATGTCGCCGATGTTGACCGCCGCGATGTTGGTAATGGCTTCGCCGACGCACATTCTGCCCGAAGCAGGCGCGTCAAACAGGGCAATAGTCGGTTTTTCGCCCATAGACATCGCTTCGCCGCGATAGGTGTTGAAGCCCATCATGGTCACGGCGCAGTCGGCCACGGGGGTTTGGTATTTGCCGACCATTTGGTCGCGGTGGGTCATGCCGCCGACGCTGCGGTCGCCGATGGTAATCAGGAAGTTTTTGGCGGCTACGGTAGGCAGGCGCAAAACGCGGTAGGCAGCTTCGGTAATGTCGATATCGCCGGCGTTAAACGGTTTTTCAGACGGCGTAACCGTTTTGTCGGTACGCGTGGTTTTAGGCGGTTTGCCGAGCAAAACGTTCAACGGCAAATCGACAGGATTATTGGAGAACAAATCGTCGCGTACTTTCAAATGACCGTCGTCGGTCGCCGTGCCGACTACGGCAAATGGGCAGCGTTCGCGTTCGCAGATGGCGCGGAAGGTGTCCAAATCTTTTTCCAAAATCGACAACACATAACGCTCTTGCGATTCGTTACACCAAATTTGCAACGGATTGAGGCCGTGTTCTTCCAGCGGTACTTCGCGCAGCTTGAATACCGCGCCGCGACCGGCATCGTTGACGAGTTCGGGGAAGGCGTTGGACAGGCCGCCCGCGCCGACGTCGTGGATGGAGATAATCGGATTCTTATCGCCGAGCTGCCAGCAGCGGTCGATGACTTCTTGCGCGCGGCGTTCGATTTCAGGGTTGCCGCGTTGTACGGAGTTGAAGTCCAAAGACGCGTCATTTGTACCGGTGTTCATGGAAGAAGCCGCACCACCGCCCAAGCCGATGAGCATGCCCGGGCCGCCTAGTTGGATCAGCAAGGCGCCTTCGGGGATTTCGTCTTTGTGTGTTTGTTGTGCCTGAATGCTGCCCAAGCCGCCGGCAATCATAATCGGTTTGTGATAGCCACGGACTTGACCGTCAAATTTTTCTTCAAAGGTGCGGAAGTAGCCCAAGAGGTTCGGGCGGCCGAATTCGTTGTTGAACGCCGCGCCGCCAATCGGACCTTCAATCATGATGTCTAAAGGAGAAGCAATATGGCCGGGTTTGCCGTAGGCTTGTTCCCAAGGCTGCTCCAGGCCCGGGATATTCAGGTTGGAGACGGTAAAGCCGGTCAAGCCCGCTTTCGGACGCGAACCTTTGCCCGTTGCGCCTTCATCGCGGATTTCACCGCCCGCACCCGTTGCCGCACCCGCAAACGGTGCGATGGCGGTCGGATGGTTGTGTGTTTCCACTTTCATGATGATATGCGTGTCTTCTTCGTGGAAACGGTAGCCTTGGTTTTCCGCCGCATTCGGATAGAAACGCTCGATTTTTGCGCCTTCGATCACGGACGAATTGTCTTTATAGGCAACGACTGTACCTTCAGGATGCGCATTATGTGTGTCGCGAATCATGCCGAAAAGGGATTTCGGTTGTTTTTCGCCGTTGAGGATGAAATCAGCGTTGAAGATTTTGTGGCGGCAGTGTTCGCTGTTTGCCTGAGCAAACATCATCAGCTCCACATCGGACGGATTACGGTTTAAAGCCTGATAGTTTTCAACCAGATAATCGATTTCGTCGGCTGAAAGCGCCAAGCCCATTTCGGTATTGGCTTTGACCAAAGCCTCTTTACCGCCGCCCAATACATCTACGCTGGAGAAGGTTTCCGATTGGATGTGGTGGAACAGTTGCGCCGCTGCATCGATGTCAGTCAACACGCTTTCGGTCATGCGGTCGTGCAACAGGGCTGCCCATTGTTGTTTTTGCCCGTCGGTAAGCGCACCTTCCAGCCATACGGCCATGCCGCGCTCGATGCGCTCAATGCCTTCCAAACCGCAGTTTTCGGCGATATTGGTTGCTTTGGAAGCCCAAGGCGAAATGGTGCCCAAACGGGGCGTTACCAAAAATAAATGCAAGCCCTCGCGCGCTTTGGGCGTTTGTTCAACGCTTTGCGCCGCCAGTAAGGCTTGCAGTTTTTCGACTGTCGCGGCATCAAGTGCTTTTTCGCTACCGACAAAATACCAAAATTCGCTGCTTAATTTGACTTCGGGCAGGCCGAGTGCGGCTGCTTTTTGAAAGAGTTTTTCAACACGGAAATCGGAAAGGGCGGTTACACCGCGCAAGGGCAGAACAACAGACATGGATTCAGCTCACAAAATGCAGTTGGGGAATCCATTATTATACCTGAAAAATGCGATTTTGCTTGTGAATTTATACTTGAAATGTTGACAATTTTTACTTGTGAACAGAAGACGGAAGAAGCCGTCTTTCTGTCCTTTTGTTTATTTTATATCTGATTATTCAGTTATTTTTATTTATTTTTGAAGGATTGGGCGAAATGGAGTCGGATAGGTGCGACGACATAAAGTGAGGATTATTGTATGGTTGTTTGTGATTTTTTGCTGACAATAAGGCCGTCTGAAACCTTGTTTTCAGACGGCCTTGCGTTATCCTTTCTTTTTATTCCCCAGCATATCCAGCAATCCTGCCAAATGACTTTTTCCTTCTTCCTTGCTCACAATCGGATCGCCGCCTTTGCGTCCTAAAATCTTGATGTCTTCCTGCGGCATTTCGTCTATGAAACGGCTTGGCTCGGGGAACTGCCATGTACCTTGCTTTTTGCGTTTGAGGCAGTGGGTCAGTGTAAGCTGGCGTTTGGCGCGGGTGATGCCGACGTACATCAGGCGGCGTTCTTCTTCGACATTGTCTTCTTCGATGCTGTCGTTGTGCGGCAGGATGCCTTCTTCGCAGCCGACGAGGAAGACGTAGGGGTATTCCAATCCTTTGGAAGCGTGCAGGGTGGAGAGTTTGACGGCATCGACTTCTTCTTCACCTTTACCTTCCAAAAGCGTCATCAGGGCGATGGTTTGGGCAAGCTCGATGATGTTTTTGCCGTCTTGCTCGCCTTTGCGTTCCAGCCAGCCGGTCAGGTCGGTAACGTTGCGCCATTTGATCTCGCCTGCTTTGCCTTCCTCGTTGGCCAACAGGTGGTTTTCGTAGTCGATTTCATTCAGCAGATTATGGATAAGCTCGCCCGCTTCGTGGGTTTCGGCTTTGGTGCGGTAACTTTCCATCATATCCATGAAGGCTTGCAGATGTTGGCGGTTGGTATTGTTCAACAGGGCAAGGGCTTCTTCGGTTTGCGCGGCTTCATACAGGCTGCATTCGTGTTCGTGCGCGTAGGTGTTGAGCTTGCCCAGCGTTACATCGCCGATGCCGCGTTTGGGCGTGGTCACGGCACGCAAGAAGGCGGGATCGTCGTTGGGGTTGGCAAGCAGACGCAAATAGGACAAAACGTCTTTGATTTCGGCTTTGTCGAAAAAGCTTTGCCCGCCGGAGAGTTGGTAGGGAACGCGTGCGCTGCGCAGGGCTTCTTCAAAAATCCGCGCCTGATGGTTGCCGCGGTATAACACGGCGAAATCGGCGTATTGGGTTTTGTCGCCGCCGACCAGTTTCTGCTTGACGATTTGGCTGACGACCCAGTCGGCTTCGTGCTGCTCGCTTTGGCAGGCGACGACTTTGACGATTTCACCTTCGCCGAACTGCGACCAAAGTTTTTTCGTGAACAGCTTGGGGTTGTTTTCAATCACTTTGTTGGCGATTTTGAGAATCCGCGCGGTGGAGCGGTAGTTTTGCTCCAGCTTGATGACCTTCATCTGTGGATAGTCTTCCTGCATTTTACGCAGGTTTTCCATGTTCGCGCCGCGCCAAGCGTAGATGGACTGATCGTCATCGCCGACGGCGGTAAACATCCCTTCTGCGCCGGTCAAGAGCTTCATCAGCGTAAATTGGCAGGTATTGGTGTCCTGACATTCGTCAACCAACAGATAACGCAGCCGCCGCTGCCATTTGTTGCGCACTTCGCTGTTTTGCTGCAACAGCACGGCAGGCAGGCGGATTAAGTCGTCGAAATCCACCGCCTGATAGCTTTGCAGGGTTTCCTGATAACTCGCATAGACGCGCGCTGTTTGTTGCTCCCACACATTGGATGCCGTCTGAACGGCAACTTCGGGCGTTTTTAAATCGTTTTTCCACAGGGAAATCTGGTGCTGCGCTTTGAATACAGCTTCTTTGCCCGTACCGCCCAAAAGTTCGCCGATGATTTTCGCGCTGTCGGTAGAGTCGAGGATGGAGAAGTTTTTTTTGTAACCGATTTGGTTCGCCTCTTCGCGCAAAATCTTCATGCCCAAAGAGTGGAACGTGCAAATCGTCAACCCGCGCGTTTGCGATTTGGGCAGCATTTTGGCGACGCGCTCCTGCATTTCCGTAGCGGCTTTGTTGGTGAAGGTAATCGCGGCGACGGTATGCGGCAGATAGCCGACATTGACAATCAAATGCTTGATTTTTTGCGTAATTACGCCGGTTTTACCACTGCCTGCGCCGGCAAGGACGAGCAGGGGGCCGCCAAGATATTGGACTGCGGCTTGCTGTTGAGGGTTGAGTTTCATTGAAGGAGGAAGACGGGTAATGTGGGGAGCAATTATACAACAAGGCCGTCTGAAATTTTCAGACGGCCTTGGGCGTTTTTTAGCGTAAACCTTATGCCAAATATTTCAATTTGCCTTTGAAGTCTTCCAGTTTTTCGTAGCCTTTTTGCGCCATGATGGCTTTTAATTCAAGGGAAATCCGTTCGAAAATGCCTACGCCTTGCTGGTGTAGCGCCGTGCCGATCTGCACCATGCTTGCGCCGCACAAGATGTGTTCAAACGCATCACGGCCGCTATAAATGCCGCCTGTCCCGATGATTTGGATAGACGGATCCAGTCTTTGATAGAACGCGTGGACATTGGCAAGAGCGGTCGGTTTGATGTATTGGCCGCCTATGCCGCCGAAGCCGTTTTTCGGGCGGATCACGACGGATTCGTCTTCGATATACATGCCGTTGCCGATGGAGTTGACACAGTTGACGAATTTTAGGGGATGACGGTTGAACAATTCCGCCGCTTGATCGAAATGGACGATATCGAAATATGGCGGTAATTTGATGCCTAAAGGTTTATCGAAGTAGCTGAAGGCTTCGCTCAAAATACACTCGGTGGTTTCAAAGTCATAGGCGATTTGCGGCTTGCCGGGGACATTTGGGCAGGAAAGATTGAGTTCGGTAATGCCGTTGAATCCGCTGTTTTGCACTTTTTTTAACAACATATGCGTTTCATCGGGCGATATACCGACCAGCGAGAGGAAAAAAGCCCTTTCCGGACGAGCCTCTTGGAGTGAAAGCAGGTAATCCAGATAGTAATCAATGCCTTGGTTTGGCAGGCCCATCGAATTAATGCTGCCGAGAGGGACATCATGATAGCGCGGGTCGGGGTTGCCTTGACGGGAGGCAAGCGTTGCGGTCTTGGTAACGAAAGTGCCTGCCGAAGATTGTCTGACGGCTTCCAATTCCTCAACAGTCATACACGCCACGCCTGCTGCGTTCATCAGGCAGTTGTCAAAGGAAAAACCGGCGATTTGGGTTTTCAACGATACCATCTCCTGCTCCTTTTCTTCGTAAAATCAAATTGTTTGCCAAGCGTAGCACGAAGAGGCAGTACGATTTTTAACAAACATCAAATGACAGGGAATGTAGGAATATGTTGTTTTATAGAATAAAGTAAAGACGTAAAAAGGTCGTCTGAAAGCAAGGTTTCAACAAAGTTAAAACCTAAATGTTTTTCAGACAACCTCTATCAAGACAAACATGGCTGTCTCAATCAAATAAAGTCAGTCGGCCATTAGTTTCCAACTGACCAAGCTATCAACGCTTTTTGAAGCTTTTCAGAGTACCGTCATTGTTAAATTCAAATTCGTATTCCGCACGATCGGTTTTGAGGAAACCGGTGATCCACTCTTTCTTACCGGTCGATACGAACAAGGAGTAATACACATGAGGCAAGTCTGTTTCTTTGGCTTCTACTTCTTTGGCTTTTTCACCGTAGGCTTGAGCGATTTTCGCGATATCGGCAAATTTGATTTCATCCAACGGGAAAACGTTGTCTTTCATATTTCCGTTGCCGGAAATGCGGACAGGTTGAGGCTCGCTCCATTTACCGTCTTCAAATTCGTAGTGGTCGATATTTTCGGGTTTGTTAGGGTCTTGAATTTCCACGGTAATGCGCGGACGTTTGCCACCGTAGAAATGGATGTTTTGGAAAATATTGAGTGGTTTGCCACCGAATTGCGGCAGTGCTTTCAGCGCATCTTCAGCAGCTTGCAGAGCGGTCGCATCCGCCAAGAAATTGCCTGAAGAAACCACAGGTTTTACCTCAGGTTTTGCTTCTTCAGCAGGTTTTTCAGTATCTTTAGGGGCTTCTGCCGTATTACCTGCAGCAGCTTTTACAGGCTCATCGGAAGCCTGTTTGTTTTTATCACCACAAGCAGTCAAACTCAATGCAGCAGCGGTTACGAGGGCAAGCCATTTCATTTTCATTTATCAATCCTAACTTTGAAAATATGCGACATTGCATATATTTCACATTATAACAAACAAAGAAAAAATGTGTGAAAAATTAATAAGTTTTGTATTATGGCTGATATTTTCGAAGTTAATAATAAGTTTTATTTTGAATCTTTTATATGCTTGTTTTCATACTGGTCTCAGGCAAGAATCCAAGAGTTTGAACACTTTTATGAATAAGAAAGGTCAGCGGATTGGGATTTGAAGTGCAATAACCTTAGCTCATTATCTTGCTAGGTTAGGCTGTCCACTCTTTTAACGCCGCTTCAAAACGTTTCAAGCCTTCGGCCATATCTTCATCGTTCAGCAGCAGGCTGGGGGCGAAGCGCACGACATTGGCGCCGGCAACCAGTACCATCAGGCCGTGTTTCAAAGCGGCGGCGGTGATTTCCGATGCCTTGGCTGCGTATTCGTCTGCCAACACGCAGCCAAGCAGCAAGCCCATGCCGCGGACTTCTTTAAATACGCCGGTCTTTTCTCCTATTTCACGCAAGGCCGTCTGAAGTTTTTGGCCTTGTTTTTCAACGTGTGCCAATGTTTCGGGCGCATTGATGATGTCAAACGCACGGCTGCCGACCGCGCATGCCATCGGATTGCCGCCAAAGGTTGAACCATGTGTTCCAGGGCCGAAGGTTGGGGCGATTTTATCAGTGGTCAGTATCGCGCCAATCGGGAAGCCGCAACCCAAGGCTTTGGCAGAGCTGATGATGTCGGGTGTGATGCCGTAATGCTCGTAGGCAAACAGTTTGCCTGTATGGCCCATGCCGGTTTGTACTTCGTCCAAAATCAGCAAGGCGCCGTGTTTGTCGCACAAACGGCGCGCGGCTTGCAGGTATTCTTTAGTGGCAGGCAGAATGCCGCTTTCACCTTGAATCGGCTCGATAATCACGGCACAGGTTTTATCGCCGACGGCGGCTTCCAATGCGGCAATATCATTAAATGGAACATGGGTAATATCTGACGGCAGCGGCGCGTAGTCTTTGCTGTATTTGGGCTGGCCGCCGACGGATACGGTAAACAGGGTGCGGCCATGGAAGCTGTTGAGGCAGGAGATGATTTCGGTTTTGTGTTCGCCAAAATGATCGCGAGCGTATTTGCGCGCCAGTTTCAGCGCAGCTTCATTGGCTTCTGCGCCGGAGTTGCAGAAAAATACTTTGTCGGCGAAGGTGTTTTCGACCAATTTTTTGGCCAATTCTTGCGCCGGTTGGGTAGTATAGATATTAGAAATGTGCCAAAGTTTTTGTGATTGTTCGGCCAAGGCTGCGACCAAATCGGGATGGCAATGGCCCAGCGCGTTTACTGCAATACCGCCTGACAGGTCAATGTATTCTCGTCCTTCGGTATCCCAAACCCGGCTGCCGAGCGCGCGTTCCGGAATCATGGGGGCGAATGAGAAATTGGGCGTCAGGTAGTTTTGCATGTTCTTTTCCTTTTGATATTGTCAACAATTTCTTGAATTATGCGCCTATTGGTTGAGAGATTCAATATGGCAATCAGGCCATCTGAAAACTGGATTTCAGACGGCCTGAAGCTTATTTATGCTTGATTTCCCAGCATTGATGGATTTTTTTGTTGCGGAAATCATCGGGAACGGACTGCTTGGAAATATCTTTGACGGCGTATTGTTCCGCGACCGAATCGTCCAACACAAAGCTGCGCAGGTTGTTGGAGAAATACAGAATGCCGTCTGAAGCGAGCAGGCTCATTGCGCCGTCAATCAGCTTTTTGTGGTCGCGCTGGATGTCGAGGATATCGAGCATCTTTTTGCTGTTGGAAAAGCTGGGCGGATCCATGACGATCAGGTCGAACTGTTTGCCTTCGGCGGCGGCATTTTGCAGATATTGGAACACGTCGGCGCGGACGATTTTATGTTGTTCGGTGTCGATGCCGTTGAGTTCGAAATTGCGTTTCGCCCAATCGAGATAAGTGTTGGACAAATCGACGGTTTCACTGGATACCGCGCCGCCGGTGGCGGCATAGACGGTGAAGCTGCCGGTGTAGGAAAACAGGTTGAGGAAGTGTTTGCCCGCTGCGGTTTCGCCGACTTTTTTGCGCGTGTTGCGGTGGTCGAGAAAGAGGCCGGTGTCGAGGTATTTGTCGAGGTTGACCCAAAACTTGCGGCCGTTTTCGTTAATGACGAAATCGTCGCCGGTTTTGCCGGTTTTCTCGTATTGCTGTAAGCCTTTTTGGCGTTCGCGACGTTTGAGGTGGATTTGTTCGGGCGCAAAACCGGTCACAAAACCGATGGCTTCCAATACATCGGCAAGCCATGCTTCGTATTCTTCGGGCTGCATCAGCCAGCCGGTATCATATTCCTGAAGATGGATTTGGTCGCCGTAAACATCGACGGCAAAGGGAAATTGGGGAATATCGCGGTCGTAAATGCGCCAGGCTTCGATATTGTTGCGTTTGGCCCATTTCATAAGATGTTTGATGTTTTTGCCCAAGCGGTTGGCAAAGGGGGTAATGTCGGTCATGGTTTCAGACGGCCTTATTGGGGAAGTTTCCAGAATTGATCAGCAGGGACGTAGGCGTGGCGGTCAAGCATATAGAGAATTGTATCGTCAGGCGCAACCATGGTGGCGCGGTCAGTCTTGCCTTTAAAGGGGAACACGATTCGTGCTTCTGAGGCGTTTTTGATGTCGATACCGTAGCTGGTTCTGCCGCTTTCTAGTTTGTATTGGTTTTGAGTGTATTCGTAAACGGTTTCTTTGCCTTTTTCGTCTTTGACGGTAAAGCTTTTTTCGGCAAAGGTGATTTCGGCTTTGCTACCGTCGGACGCAACGGCCTTCCATTCGCCGCGATAACTCTCCGATCCGCTGCACGCGCCGATCAACAGGGCGGTAGCAAGTGCAGGTAATAAGGCGGCGGTTTTGAAAAACTTCATGTCGGCTTCATCCGTGCTGATTCAATAAAACGGCATTATAGCTTGATTTTGCAGTTGCAGCCTGTTTTGCTTGACCTGGGCAGTTTTCTCCTTTATTATCCGCCGTTCGCCTTTTGATACGAAGCCATCGTCTTCCAACCTAAACCGCCGTTCCGGGCGCGTTTCTTTTATTGCTTACTTATTGGCAAAGCCTTTTCTGTGCAGGTTGTCGTCGATGTTAACCACAAGCAAGATGCTTGCGACAACCCTGTAACTTCACATTTCCCGTATCGTTACTTTCCTTTGCTTCAGGTCGTCTGAAATTGTTCAGGCGTGCGCGTTGTTGTCTCTTAGGATAGATATGTCTATTAAATTTGCCGATTTGAACCTTGATAAAAACATTTTGTCTGCCGTACGCAGCGAGGGTTATGAAAGCCCGACCCCGATTCAGGCGCAAGCGATTCCGTTTGCTTTGGACGGCCGCGATATTATGGCTTCGGCACAAACCGGTTCAGGCAAAACCGCAGCCTTCTTGCTGCCGACTTTGCAAAAACTGACCAAGCGCAGCGAAAAACCGGGCAAAGGCCCGCGCGCATTGGTGTTGACGCCGACCCGCGAACTGGCGGCTCAAGTGGAAAAAAATGCGCTGGCGTATGCCAAAAATATGCGTTGGTTCCGCACCGTCAGCATTGTCGGCGGCGCATCTTTCGGCTACCAAACCCGCGCCTTGAGCAAACCGGTCGACCTGATTGTCGCTACGCCGGGCCGTCTGATGGACTTGATGCAAAGCGGCAAAGTTGATTTCGCCCGTTTGGAAGTGCTGATTCTGGACGAAGCCGACCGTATGTTGGACATGGGTTTTATCGACGACATCGAAACCATCGTCGAAGCCACCCCGACCGACCGTCAGACTTTGTTATTCTCCGCCACTTGGGACGGCGCAGTCGGCAAACTGGCGCGCAAACTAACCAAAGACCCTGAAATCATCGAAGTCGAGCGTGTGGACGACCAAGGCAAAATCGAAGAGCAACTGCTGTACTGCGACGATATGCGCCACAAGAACCGTCTGCTCGACCACATCTTGCGCGATGCCAATATCGACCAATGCGTGATTTTTACGTCCACTAAAGCCATGACCGAAGTCATCGCCGACGATTTGTACGAAAAAGGTTTTGCCGCCAACTGTCTGCACGGCGATATGCCGCAAGGCTGGCGCAACCGCACGCTGATGGACTTGCGCAAAGGTCGCTGCAAAATTTTGGTTGCCACCGACGTCGCTGCACGCGGTATCGACGTACCGACCATTACCCACGTTATCAACTACGATCTGCCGAAACAGGCGGAAGACTACGTCCACCGCATCGGCCGTACCGGTCGCGCAGGCCGTACCGGTATTGCGATTACTTTTGCCGAAGTGAACGAATACGTCAAAGTACACAAAATCGAAAAATACATCGGCCGTAAATTGCCTGAACTGACCATCGAAGGTATGGAGCCGACACGCAAACGTAAATCCGCAGGCGGCAAGCCGAAAGGCAAAGGCGGCTGGGGCGATCGTAAATCCGGCGGCTGGCGCGGTGATAAGAAACCGGGCAAAGAAGGCTTCGGCGGCAAATCACGCGGCGAAGGCCATAAAAAAGACGGTTTCAAAAAAGATGGCTTTAAGAAAGACGGTTTCAAGAAGTCTGACGGTTTCAAAAAAGGCGGCGAAGGTTTTAAAGGCAAACGTAAGGCTAACGACGGCTTTGGCGGCAAACATAAAAAAGGTTGATTGCTTCAATATTAAGGCCGTCTGAATAAGACGAAAGGGCGTGTGAAGACACGCCTTTTTTATGGTTTCGAGTTTTCGCATATAAAAAAGCGTGGGATTGGTCCCACGCTTTTTCAGACGGCCTCTTACAAAGCGGCCAATACGGCATCGCCCATTTCGGAGCAGAAAACCAGTTTGGTACCTTCTTCGTAAATATCGCCGGTACGCAAGCCTTGTTGCAGTACTTTTTGTACGGCGTTTTCAACTTGTTGCGCGCGTGTTTCGTCGTTCAGGCTGTAACGCAGCAGCATGGCAAGAGACAATACGGTCGCCAGCGGATTGGCTTTGTTTTGACCGGCGATGTCGGGTGCGGAGCCGTGAGACGGTTCGTACAGGCCTTTGCCGTTTTCGTCCAATGAAGCGGAAGGCAGCATACCGATGGAGCCGGTCAGCATGGAGGCCTCGTCAGAGAGGATGTCGCCGAAGATGTTGCCGGTGGCAATCACGTCAAATTGTTTGGGCGCACGTACCAACTGCATGGCGGCGTTGTCCACGTACATATGGGAAAGCTCGACATCAGGGTATTGTTTGCCGATTTCTTCAAAAATTTCGCGCCACAGTTCGGTGGTTTCCAAAACGTTGGCTTTGCCTACGGAGCAGACTTTTTTGCTGCGTTTTTGGGCGGATTGGAAGGCAACATGGGCAATACGGCGGATTTCGCTTTCGCTGTATTTCATGGTGTTATAGCCTTCGCGTTCGCCGTTTTCCAAAACACGGATGCCGCGCGGCTCGCCAAAGTAAATATCGCCGGTCAGTTCGCGTACGATAAGGATGTCGAGGCCGGCTACGATTTCCGGTTTCAGAGTGGAAGCGTTGGCCAGCTCGGGATAAAGGATGGCAGGGCGCAGGTTGGCAAACAGATTCAAGTCTTTACGGATGGCCAACAAGCCGCGCTCAGGGCGCAACGGACGGTCGAGATTGTCGTATTGAGGAGAACCAACTGCACCAAGCAGGACCGCATCGGCTTTGCGGCAAAGGTTTTGCGTGAATTCTGGATAAGGATGGCCGTATTCGTCATAGGCTTCGCCGCCCAAAGGCGCATATTCGTAGCTGACATCCAAACCTTGTTCGATGAGTTTGTCGAGTACACGGACGGTTTCTGCAACGATTTCAGGGCCGATGCCGTCGCCGCGCAAGATAGCGATATGTTTGGTCATTTCGGATTTCCTTATGGGAAGGTTTTAGGTAAAGGGCAGGTCGCCTGTTTTTCAGACGGCCTTAAATCAATTTGCTCTGAAAACGCTGATTGTACCATTATGGTACTGGTAAAGCTGGGTAGAAATCGCGTAGGCAGAGTCTTCAAATGCCTGCAGGGCAATATTCGCCATCGCCTGTAAAGCTTCTTCATCGGACGGGCTGCAAACGAGCAGGGCGTTGCGTGCCGGGACTGCAAAAACGGGGTTGGCCGGCAGCATAGGATCGTCTTTAAGTACTGCGTCCAAAAGCAAAATCAGGGAAGCATCATAGTCGTTGTCCAAATGGATTTGGGTCAATGACCAACCTTCGGCATGATGAATTTGGACACGTCCATTCATCCGTTGGCGCAAATTATCCATGGCGGTACGATACAAGGCGTCTTCATCTTCAATACCGGCCTCTTTCATATGCTCACGATTAAGCGTATGCATGGATTCTTCCGTATCCACCATATAAAGCAACATGATATCGCCTGCAATCGGTTTGTATACCAGGTAATCGGCAGGCTCGTCTTCGTCCGTATTTGTAATCAGTCTGACGTTTTCCAGATAAATCGTATTTTTAATCGTCGGAAGAATTTGTTGTGCTGAAACACTGGCATCAGTGTCTTGAATCTTATCGATAACCGCTAAATTGGCAGCAACAATAGCTTCCAAGGCCTCGGGATTCTGCAGATAACTTGTGTAATGGTTGCTCAAATATGTGCTGAACGATGCTTCATCATCTTCGGACAACTGGACGATGATAGGCGAAGAAGCAATGTTTTCGCCCCAGTCGATTTTCGCCTCAAGATCCAATTCTTCTTGGATACGACGGGCAAAGTATTCGACAAATTCCTGCCAAGTCATTAATTTAGGTTTGGAGCGGAACAACCTGCTGAAAAAAGACATATTGTGTCCTGGATAAGGAAATAAGGCCGTCTGAAAAATTATAGGCATTCGGTTTCAACACGGATTTTAAAAACAACTTTGCGTATGTTTGCTCTGTCGCCGACCAATGGGGCATGCGCATCATTCGGGAAAAATAGCGCAAATTCGCCGGGCTCCAAGGTCAACCAAGTTTCCGGCTCGCAGTCGAAAAACTCAATATCGCGCTTTTCGTTGTAGCCCAAACCGTTTTTCAGACGGCTTCTGTCTATCCAGCCATATGTTTCGCTGCCATCAATCGGTGTTTGAATATCAATGTGTTTTAAGTGCGCTTCAGGCCGGGCTTCGCCTTGAGTCCTCATCGGCTCGCTGCCGATAAAAATACGGATATTGGGATTTTCGCACGGCAATTGGCCGTCCGGCAGCTTGGCAAAATCTAGGGTCTGCAACAGATGGAAGGCCTCGGCAAAGTCAGGATGCAGTGCGGCGTAGCGGGCGGCGTTGGCGATGGTGTCGGTAATCATAATATATTTGTGTAGATTAAAGGCCGTCTGAAACGCTTAAATTTTTCAGACGGCCTTTTGTATATCAACCGTTAAACAGCCAAGGCTGGCTTTGGCGGCGTTTTTCTTCGAAATCGCGGATTTCGTCGGCGTGTTGAAGGGTCAGGCCGATTTCGTCCAAGCCGTTTAAGAGGCAGTGTTTGCGGTGTTCGGTAATGTCGAATGTGAATGTTTCGCCGCTAGGGGTGGTCAGGGTTTGTTCGGCAAGGTCGATGGAGAGTTGATAGCCTTCGTTGGCTTCAACTTCTTTGAAAAGCTGGTCAACCTGTTCTTCGGTCAAAACGATGGGTAAAAGGCCGTTTTTGTAGCAGTTGTTGAAGAAGATGTCGGCAAAGCTAGGGGCAATGATGGCGCGGAAGCCGTAGTCGTCCAATGCCCAAGGGGCGTGTTCGCGTGAAGAGCCGCAGCCGAAGTTTTTGCGCGTCAACAGGATTTGCGCGCCTTGATAGCGTGGTTGGTTCAGGGAGAAATCGGGGTTCAGCGGGCGTTTGCTGTTATCCATGCCCGGTTCGCCGTGGTCGAGGTAACGCCATTCGTCAAAGGCATTAGGGCCGAAGCCGCTGCGTTTGATGGATTTTAAAAATTGTTTGGGGATGATGGCGTCGGTATCGACATTGCTGCGGTCGAGCGGGGCGACGATGGCGGTAATTTTGGTAAAGGCTTTCATGTCAGATTCTTATAGTAATAATGGGAAATTTTATGGCTATTCGGGTTAGCGTGTGCTGTGCAAACCGATTCGGTTGCCTTCTGTATCTTCGATAAATGCGGCAAAGCCATTGGCAATGCGAAATTTCTCTTGTAACAGTTTGCCGCCTGCTGCAACGGCTTTTTCTGCGGTTTCGGCACAATCCGGGCAATTGAAGAAAATGGTTGTTCCACCGTGGCCGGGTTGGGCATTGCTGTCGTGCCAAATCATGCCCGCCGTGCCGTGTTGTGTGTAATCGGCCGGAAAAATGATGAAACGGAATCCGTTGCCGCCAACGTCTTGCAGGGGCTTGTCGAATACGGATTCGTAAAATGCTTTGGCTCGATCCAAATCATGAGCGTGAATACCAAACCAGCTTGACGGATTACTCATTGTTTCTTCCTTTGCTTGGAATCGTGAAACTGTCTGAACAAATAAAAAGTAATAATAAGGTATCAGGCCGTCTGAAACGGAGTCAGGAGCTTCAGACGGCCCACCTTACCAAATTATTCGGTAGCTGCTTCAATTTTGTTGCCGACATGGCTGACGCCGCGGCCTACTGCATTGCCGCCTTTTTTAACGGCTTCTTCAGTTTTATCAGCTACGCGTTCAGCGGTTTCTTTGGTTTTGTCGGCTACACGTTCTGCAGTTTCTTTGGTTTTATCCCAGTTGCGGTTGGTGTCTTCTTTTGCGCCGAACCAAGTGCTGGAACAAGCGGTCAGGATGAAGGCTGCGGCAGCCAATGCAAACAGTTTTTTCATAGTAGATTCCTTTCAAGGTATCGATTGATTGAGAAGGTTTTCAAACGTTTTGCGCAATGGGAAAACTTAATTGGGCAATGTATTGTTTCAGACGGCCTGATAAATAAAGGCCGTCTGAACATGTTTTAAGCCATAGTGCGGATGTCGGTAAAACGGCCGGTTACCGCGGCTGCGGCTGCCATAGCCGGGCTGACGAGATGGGTGCGTCCGCCATTGCCTTGACGGCCTTCGAAGTTACGGTTGGAAGTGGAGGCGCAACGTTGTCCCGGGGTCAGGCGGTCGGCATTCATGGCGAGGCACATCGAGCAGCCCGGTTCGCGCCATTCGAAGCCGGCATCGATAAAAATTTTGTCCAAACCTTCTTTTTCGGCTTGTTCTTTAACCAAGCCGGAGCCGGGAACGATTAACACGCGTTGTACATTGTCCGCTTTTTTGCGGCCTTTGGCGATAGCGGCGGCTTCACGCAAATCTTCGATACGGCTGTTGGTACAAGAACCGATAAAGACGATATCGACAGGGATTTCGTTCAATGGCGTACCCGCTTCCAAGCCCATGTATTCAAGGGCGCGTTCCATGCCGCTGCGTTTGACCGGATCGGTTTCTTCGGCAGGGTTTGGCACTTTGCCGTTGATGTCCAAAACCATTTCGGGCGATGTACCCCAGGTTACTTGAGGCTCGATGTCTTCGGCTTTGAAGTGGTATTCTTTATCAAAAACTGCGCCTTCGTCAGACACCAGCGTGCGCCAGTATTCGACGGCTTTGTCCCATGCTTCGCCTTTAGGTGCGAAAGGTTTGCCTTTTACATAGTCGATGGTGGTTTGGTCGACGGCAACCATGCCTGAGCGCGCACCGGCTTCAATCGCCATATTGCACAAGGTCATGCGGCCTTCCATAGAAAGGCTGCGGATGGCTTCGCCGCCAAACTCGATGGCGTAACCTGTACCGCCGGCCGTACCGATTTGGCCGATGATATAAAGCGCTACGTCTTTAGCGGTAACACCGGGTTTCAGACGGCCTTCAACTGAAATCAGCATGGATTTGGATTTTTTTGCGGTAATGCACTGGGTTGCCATGGTATGTTCGACTTCGGAAGTACCGATACCGTGAGCCAATGCACCGAATGCGCCGTGGGTGGAGGTGTGCGAGTCGCCGCAAACGACGGTCATGCCGGGCAGGGTGGCACCTTGTTCCGGGCCCATAACGTGCACAATGCCTTGGCCTTTATCCATGAATGGGAAGTAGGCGAGTGCGCCAAACTCTTTGATGTTTTTGTCCAAAGTATCGACTTGCAGTTTGGAAATCGGGTCTTGGATGCCTTTGTCCCAGTCGCCGGTCGGGGTGTTGTGGTCAGCTGTGGAGACTACGCTGTCGATACGCCAGAGTTTGCGGCCGGCCATTTTCAAGCCTTCAAATGCCTGCGGGCTGGTAACTTCGTGAACCAAATGACGGTCGATGTAAAGCAGGACAGTGCCGTCTTCTTCTTCGCGGACGACGTGGCTGTTCCAAAGTTTATCGTAAAGGGTTTGTGCGCTCATGATGAGTTTCTTTGCTAATTGGTAAGTATGAATGATGGTTTGTGTTTATGGGCGGATTTTAGGCTTTTTATAGGGGCTGTGCAATAGAAATTTGTCCAATTTTTAAAATTTGTTGTAAAGTTTCAAAATTTCTTATTAAAAATTAGACAAATTGTAGAATTGTTGACAAAAAGATGCATTTTATCTGAAAGAATGCTTGTCGAAATGCACTAAAAAGTTCTATCATTCTCACTTAATATCCACATTTACCAAGAGGTATAGAGAATGAAATTACCGGTTCTGGCTCCTGAGTACCTGACTCAATTTCAGGAATTCGAGAGAAAAATTCTTGCCAATCATGCCAAAATCGAAGCATGGTTTCGTTCGCACTGGAACGAACACCGTCCGCCGTTTTATGGTTCGGTTGACATCCGCAATGCCGGTTACAAAATTTCATCTATCGATATGAATTTGTTTCCGGGTGGCTTCAATAATTTGAATCCAAATTTTATCCCGCTGGCGGCGGTTGCCGCGCAAGATGCGGTACAGCGCGCCTGTGAAACGGCAAAATCCGTATTGATTATTCCTGAAAACCACACACGCAACACATTCTATCTGCAAAACGTTTACGCGCTTAGCGAGATTTTGCGTTCGGCAGGGTATGAAGTCCGTTTGGGCAGCCTGAATCCGGAAGTTACCGAGCCGACTGAGTTTGAAACCGCGTTGGGCGATAAAATCCTGCTGGAACCTTTATTGCGTACCCGCGAGCGTGTCCACCTTGCCGACGGTTTTTCGCCTTGCGTTGTTTTGTTGAATAACGACTTGTCCGCCGGCGTTCCCGATATTCTCAAAGGCATCAGCCAAACCGTATTGCCTCCATTGCACGGCGGTTGGACGACGCGCCGTAAAACTGAGCATTTCGGCGCATACAACCAAGTTGCCGCCGAATTTGCCAAGCTGATTGACATCGACGAATGGCAAATCAATCCTTATTTTGAAAAAATCGGCGGTTTGGATTTCCAAGAGCGCGAAGGCGAGGACGCATTGGCAGGCGCGGTAGAGCGCGTATTGGCGAAAATTCAAGCCAAATACGATGAATTGGGTATTTCCGACCAGCCTTTTGTGATCGTCAAAGCCGACGCAGGCACTTACGGCATGGGCGTGATGAGTGTTAAATCCGCCGATGAAGTGCGCGGATTGAACCGTAAAAACCGCAATAAAATGGCAAAAGTCAAAGAAGGTTTGGAAGTCAGCGAAGTCATTGTCCAAGAAGGTATTTATACCTATGAAACCATAAACGGCGCCGTCAGTGAACCTGTCGTGTATATGATGGACCGTTTCGTTATCGGCGGTTTCTTCCGTGTGCACGAAGGACGCGGAGCGGACGAAAACCTCAACGCCGGCGGCATGGTGTTCGTCCCGCTGTCCAACAGCATTCCCACCGGCAGCGGCGACAACTCCCAAGAAGCCCCCGAAGCCTGCAAACGCGTATTCGAACAATGGGACTCGCTCGGTATGCCGCGCTCCGAAAAAGACTGCGACGTGGATAACGAACACAACCGCCTTTACGTTTACGGCGTAATGGCACGCTTATCCTTGCTCGCCGCCGCATTAGAGTTGGAACAAACAGCGCCTCAAGCCTAATAAAGCATTAATCAATGTCATCAGGCCGTCTGAAAATCAGTTTTCAGACGGCCTTTTATGTCTGTACAATCCATTCAAACCAATAAACATGATTTCTTTTTATGAATAAACCAGCCAATCCTGTTGAGACAAACGACAATCTGCAAGAGCAGGCCATGCAGCGCAGCAACACGGACAATGCGCCGCGTTCCGCCATCCACCAAACCTTATATTCCGCCGATACCTTTGTTCAGCATGATTATCTTGCCGGAAAGGCTTTGCCCGATATTGCACGCCCACAAGAAGGCCAAATCAACTGGCTGCATTTTGTCGGCATCAATGATGCTGCTTTGCTCAAACACGCGCTTGAGCCTTACGGCATCCATGAGCTGGTTATTGAAGACATTCTCAGCCGCAAGCAGCGCCCGAAAATCGAAGACTACGGCAACTATGTGTTTACTGCCGCACAGGTTTACCATTACACCACCACAGGCAAGCTCCATTCCGACCAAGTGTATGTGATTATCGGCAAAGATTTTGTGTTGTCTTTCCAACAAAAACCGCTGGGCTTGTTCAGCCATCTCCGCCGGCAGATGCATGAAAATCCGCACAATATTTTGAACAAAAATACGGCGTTTCTTGCTTATTGCCTGCTCGACCGTATTGTGGACGACTATTTTATCGTCCTGGAAGAGTACAACAACCGCGTCGAAGTCATAGACAAATCCTTGTTTAAAAACGAAAACAGCGACATTCTCGGCAAAATCCACCGACTCAAGCGCGATGCCGTTCGTCTACGGCGCACGCTTTTGCCATTGCGCGATGTGTTTTACCAGCTGGCCGTACGCGGCGATTTCGCCATTTTCAAAGGAGAATCAACCGTTTATCTGCGCGACGTGTACGACCACAATATGCAGCTTATCGAATCGCTTGATGCCTCTCGAGATATGGTGTTGAGCATGATGGACATTTATCTTTCCTTCCAATCCAACCGCATGAACCAGCAAATGCGCGTGTTGACGGTTATTACCATCATCTTCATGCCGCTGACCGTCATCACCGGCATCTACGGCATGAACTTCGACAATATGCCCGAGCTGCATTGGCATCACGGCTATTTCATGGTTTTGGGTGTGATGCTGTGCATCATTATCTGCCTGTTGATTTTCTTCTCTCGTAGAAAATGGCTATGACCAGGTGCGGCAGATTGAATTTTTCCACTCAAAAACGGTAGAATCAAAATTCCTACAAAACATGCCGTCTGAAATAACAGGCGGCCTTAAAAACAAACCACTTCAAGAGGTCAAACCATGGAACAAGCACGCCAACTTCCTTCTCACGAACTTATCATGTCCGAGCTGATGATGCCGGATACGGCAAACTTCAGCGGCAACGTCCACGGCGGCGAATTATTGCGCCTGCTCGACCAAGTCGCTTATTCCTGCGCCAGCCGATACAGCGGCAACTACTGCGTTACCTTGTCTGTCGATAAAGTTTTGTTTAAAGAGCCTATCCATGTCGGTGAACTGGTAACCTTTTACGCCAGCATCAATTACACCGGACGCACTTCTATGGAAGTCGGCATCCGCGTTGAAGCGCAAAACATCCGCACCGGCGAAGTTCGCCATACCAACAGCTGCTACTTCACCATGGTTGCCGTTGAAGACGGCAAGCCGGTTGCCGTGCCGCCATTGGAAATCAATACACCGCGCCAACGTTGCCGTTATGAAAAGGCCAAAAAACGCAAAGCGTTGAGCCTTCAGGCTTCCAATGAAGTTTCTTGCAGCCTTTAAATGATTGCTTAGAAAGAATAAAGGCCGTCTGAAACCCTGTTTCAGACGGCCTTCACGCAAAAGCCATAAACTGCTTGTTTTGTGGTAGAATCAACAAGATTTTTGCCATACGAAATTACAGATAATCATGACCGACGCAACCATCCGCAACGACCATAAATTTGCACTTGAAACCCTGCCTGTCAGCCTTGAAGACGAAATGCGCAAGAGCTACCTCGATTACGCCATGAGCGTGATTGTGGGTCGAGCCCTGCCGGATGTCCGCGACGGTCTCAAGCCAGTACACCGCCGCGTGTTGTACGCGATGCACGAGTTGAAAAACAACTGGAATTCCGCCTATAAAAAATCGGCGCGTATCGTCGGCGACGTTATCGGTAAATACCATCCCCACGGCGATACGGCCGTTTACGACACCATCGTCCGCATGGCGCAAGACTTCTCCATGCGTTATGTGTTGATCGACGGTCAGGGCAACTTCGGTTCCGTTGACGGATTGGCCGCGGCGGCCATGCGTTATACCGAAATCCGCATGGAAAAAATTTCCCATGAAATGTTGGCGGATATTGAAGAAGAAACCGTCAATTTCGGCCCCAACTATGACGGCAGCGAACATGAGCCGCTGGTATTGCCGACCCGTTTCCCCGCGCTGCTAGTCAATGGTTCGTCCGGTATTGCCGTCGGTATGGCAACCAATATCCCGCCGCACAATTTGGGCGATACCATCAATGCCTGCCTGCGCTTGTTGGACGAGCCTGAAACAGAAATCGACGAGCTGATCAACATTATCCAAGCGCCCGATTTCCCGACCGGCGCGACTATTTACGGCTTGAGCGGCGTGCGCGAAGGCTATAAAACCGGCCGCGGCCGCGTGGTCATGCGCGGTAAAACCCATATCGAGCCTATCGGCAAAAACGGCGAGCGCGAAGCCATTGTAATCGATGAAATCCCATATCAAGTAAACAAAGCCAAGCTGGTTGAGAAAATCGGCGAATTGGTACGCGAAAAAACGCTGGAAGGCGTATCCGACCTGCGCGACGAGTCCGACAAATCCGGTATGCGTGTCGTAATCGAATTGAAACGCAATGAAAATGCCGAAGTCGTTTTGAACCAACTCTACAAACTGACCCAGCTGCAAGACAGCTTCGGTATCAACATGGTGGCCTTGGTTGACGGCCAGCCGCGTTTGCTGAACCTGAAACAAATCCTGTCCGAATTCCTGCGCCACCGTCGCGAAGTCGTTACCCGCCGTACCCTGTTCCGCCTGAAAAAAGCGCGTCATGAAGGTCATATTGCCGAAGGTAAAGCGGTGGCCTTGTCCAATATCGACGAAATCATCCGTCTGATTAAAGAATCTGCCAATGCGCCGGAAGCTAAAGAAAAATTGCTGTCCCGCCCATGGCGCAGCAGCTTGGTTGAAGATATGCTCAGCCGCACGGATTTAGACCTGCAAATGATGCGCCCGGAAGGCTTGCCAGAGAATTTGGGCCTGCACAGCCAAGGGTATTACCTGAGCGAATTACAAGCCGATGCCATCCTGCGCATGAGCCTGCGCAACCTGACCGGCCTCGATCAGGAAGAAATTGTCGGCGAATATAAAAATCTGATGAGTAAAATCATTGATTTCGTGGATATTCTTTCCAAACCTGAACGCGTTACCCAAATCATCCGCGAAGAATTGGCAGACATTAAAGCCAACTTCGGTGACGAGCGTCGCAGCGAAATCAATCCATTCGGTGGCGACATTGCCGATGAAGACCTGATTCCGCAACGCGAAATGGTCGTTACCCTGACTCATGGTGGCTACATTAAAACCCAGCCGACCACCGATTATCAGGCGCAGCGTCGCGGCGGCCGCGGTAAGCAGGCAGCGGCCACCAAAGACGAAGACTTTATCGAAACCCTGTTTGTTGCCAATACGCATGATTATTTGATGTGCTTTACCAATTTGGGCAAGTGCCATTGGATTAAAGTGTACAAACTGCCGGAAGGCGGCCGCAACAGCCGTGGTCGTCCGATTAACAACGTTATCCAATTGGAAGAAGGCGAAAAAGTCAGCGCGATTTTGGCCGTCCGCGAGTTCCCGGAAGACCAATACGTCTTCTTCGCCACTGCACAAGGCATGGTGAAAAAAGTCCAGCTGTCTGCGTTTAAAAACGTCCGCAGCCAAGGTATTAAAGCCATCGCACTTAAAGAAGGCGATTACTTGGTCGGCGCAGCGCAAACCGGCGGTGCGGACGATATTATGTTGTTCTCCAACTTGGGCAAAGCCATCCGCTTTAACGAATATTGGGAAAAATCTGGCAGCGACGAAGCAGAAGATGCCGATATCGAAACCGAAAATGAAGATTCAGACGGCCTGGATGATGAAAATGCCGAAAACGCATTGCCAAGCGGCAAACACGGTGTCCGTCCGTCCGGTCGCGGCAGCGGCGGCCTGCGCGGTATGCGCCTGCCGGCCGATGGCAAGATTGTCAGCCTGATTACTTTCGCTCCTGAAGCCGAGCAAAGCGATCTACAAGTATTGACCGCTACGGCAAACGGCTATGGCAAACGTACCCCGATTGCCGATTACAGTCGTAAAAATAAAGGCGGCCAAGGCAATATCGCCATCAATACCGGCGAGCGCAACGGCGATTTGGTTGCCGCCACTTTGGTCAGCGAAACCGACGACCTGATGCTGATTACCAGCGGTGGCGTCCTGATTCGTACCAAAGTTGAGCAAATCCGTGAGACCGGCCGAGCTGCCGCAGGCGTGCGTCTGATTAATCTGGATGAAGGCGAAACCTTGGTCAGCTTGGAACGCGTGGCTGAAGAGGCTGAAGATGAAGCCGCTTTAGAAAGCGATGCAGCTGAAAACCAAGTGGTAGAAGCTGAAGATACTCCGTCTCAAGAATCTTAAACGTCAATGAAAAAGGCCGTCTGAAAAGTTTTCAGACGGCCTGCTTATTCCAAAAGAAAATCCCGTGAGCGCAACCGAACCGTTCGATTTACCTCTTTTCCTGAAAAATCTGCCCAATCTGCCGGGCGTGTACCGTTTTTTTGACGAAGACAACAATGTTTTGTATGTCGGCAAAGCGGTCAATCTCAAGCGGCGCGTTTCCAGCTATTTCCAAAAAAACGACCATTCGCCGCGCATCGCATTGATGGTAAAACAGGTTCACCATATCGAAACCACCATCACGCGTTCCGAAGCCGAAGCGCTGATTCTCGAAAACAACTTCATCAAAGCCCTGTCGCCGAAATACAATATCCTTTTCCGCGATGACAAAAGCTATCCTTATTTGATGCTCAGCGGCCATCAATATCCGCAAATGGCGTATTACCGCGGCACGCTGAAGAAACCCAACCAATATTTTGGTCCGTATCCCAACAGCAACGCCGTGCGCGACAGCATTCAAGTGTTGCAAAAAGTATTTATGTTGCGTACCTGCGAAGACAGCGTGTTTGAACACCGCGACCGTCCTTGCCTGCTTTACCAAATCAAACGCTGTACCGCGCCTTGTGTCGGCTACATCAGCAAAGAAGAATATCGCGACAGCGTGCGTGAAGCCGCGACTTTCCTCAATGGCAAAACCGACGAACTGACGCGTACCTTGCAACACAAAATGCAAACCGCCGCAGCGAATCTGCAATTTGAAGAAGCTGCCCGTTACCGTGATCAAATTCAAGCGCTCGGTATCATGCAGAGTAATCAGTTTATCGACAGCAAAAATCCGAACAATCCAAACGATATCGATTTGCTTGCGCTGGCGGTTTCAGACGGCCTGGTCTGCGTACACTGGGTCAGCATCCGCGGCGGACGGCATGTCGGCGATAAAAGCTTTTTCCCCGACACCAAAAACGACCCCGAACCAAACGGACAAGATTACGCCGAAGCCTTTGTCGCCCAACATTATTTGGGCAAAAGCAAACCCGACATCATCATCAGCAACTTTCCCGTTCCCGATCCGTTGAAAGAGGCTTTGGAAGGCGAACACAGCAAGCAGATGCAATTTGTCACCAAAACCATAGGCGAACGCAAAGTCTGGTTGAAAATGGCGGAACAAAACGCACAAATGGCGATTGCCCAACGCCGCCTGCAACAAAGCAGCCAGCAACACCGTATTGATGAACTGGCCAAAATCCTCGGCATGGATTCAGACGGCCTCAACCGCCTTGAATGTTTCGATATCAGCCACACGCAAGGCGAGGCCACGATTGCGTCCTGTGTTGTGTACGATGAGCAAAACATCCAACCCTCGCAATACCGCCGCTACAACATCACCACCGCCAAACCCGGCGACGACTACGCCGCCATGCGCGAAGTGTTGACGCGCCGTTACGGCAAAATGCAGGAAGCCGAAGCCAACGGCGAGGCCGTCAAATGGCCCGATGTCGTATTGATTGACGGTGGCAAAGGGCAAATCGGCGTCGCCGTATCCGTATGGGAAGAACTCGGGCTGCACATTCCTTTGGTCGGTATCGCCAAAGGCCCAGAGCGCAAAGCCGGCATGGAAGAACTCATACTGCCTTTTACCGGAGAAGTTTTCCGCCTACCGCCCAACAGCCCGGCTTTACATTTATTGCAAACCGTACGCGATGAATCGCACC
Source organism: Neisseria sp. P0022.S010 (assembly GCF_051956635.1). Classification (NCBI taxonomy): domain Bacteria; kingdom Pseudomonadati; phylum Pseudomonadota; class Betaproteobacteria; order Neisseriales; family Neisseriaceae; genus Neisseria; species Neisseria sp. P0022.S010. The sequence continues at coordinate 45,235 of NZ_JBQCXF010000006.1, forward strand.
GCTTTGCGATTACAGGCCACCGCAAAAAACGCGACAAAGCACGCGTTACTTCCTCACTCAGTGAAATCCCCGGTATCGGCAGCAAACGCCGCCAAGCATTGCTCACCCGATTCGGCGGCCTGCGCGGCGTAATTGCCGCCAGCCGTGAGGACTTGGAAAAAGTGGAAGGCATCAGCAAAGCCTTGGCGGAAACCATTTACGAGCATCTGCACTGATTGGCTTGAACAGCAAAAAGGAACAATATGAAACCTGTCATCATCAAAAATATCGAGATCGGCAAAGGTCTGCCTAAAATTGCCGTGCCGCTGGTGGCTGCCAATACGCAGGAATTGGCGCAGGCTTTGCGCATATTGAAAGAGACGGCTTTTGACATTATTGAATTTCGTGCAGATTTTTTTCAAGAAGCGCTTGATGCCGATTTTATTGCCGAGCAATTAGGCATTGCCCGACAGGCTTTTCCTGACAAGCCTTTGCTGTTTACGTTTAGAAGGGCGCAAGAGGGCGGCAATACGCCTTGTTCGGACGACTATTATTTTGAATTATTGGAAAAAATTATCTGTTCCAAACAAGCCGATATTATCGACATCGAGCTTTTTGCCGAGGAAGGCGGCGTAAAACAAACCATCGCATTGGCGCATGAGTATCAAACTGCCGCCTTGCTTTGCAATCACGATTTCCAAGCCACTCCGTCTTTGGCAGACATTACAGGCCGTCTGAAAACAATGGCCGAGTGGGGCGCGGATATCTGCAAAATTGCCGTGATGCCGCAATCGCCGCAAGATGTATTGACTTTATTGCAGGCAACATATGATGTTTCACAAATTATCGACCGCCCGATTATTACTATGTCTATGGGTAAAATCGGAGCCGTCAGCCGCTTGGCCGGCTCGACTTTCGGCTCGGCTGTTACCTTTGGTGCAGCACAAAAAACGTCGGCCCCCGGCCAAATTGATGCCAACGAATTAAGGGAAATCTTGGCAATTTTGGGATAGTTTAATTATTAATATTTAAGGCCGTCTGAAAAATATTTTTCAGATGGCCTGATTTTTTTAAATTTATTTCTTTTAATTTTAAATAAAACCTGTAACAATGGGTTTCCTATTTCTAATAACTAGAGGAGAAATAAAATGACTACTACTAAAGAAAACCTGGCGAACCCAGGTCCAGTAGGCCTGTGTGGCTTTGCATTGACAACTTGGTTGCTCAGTCTGATTAACGGCGGCATTTTTACTGCTCAAGAGGGTGTCGGTTTAGTTTTGGGCATGGCTCTCGCCTTTGGTGGTATCGCCCAAGTTATTGCCGGTATGTTTGAGTTCAAGAAAGGCAATACGTTCGGCTTTACCGCTTTTATCAGCTATGGCGCCTTCTGGTGGACATGGGCTTTGTTTACCATCTTTTTTAAAGGTGAAACTGCTGCCGCGTTTATCGGCTGGTATCTCTGCGCATGGGGTATGTTTTCACTGATGATGTTTGTGGCCACCTTGACCAAGCCTAAAGTATTGAGCGGTATTTTCTTTTGCTTGACGCTGACTTTCTTTGCTTTGGGTATTGGCGACGGTATGCAAAACCACAGCATCGTCCATATCGGCGGTTGCTTAGGCTTGGTAACTGCACTTGGTGCGTTCTACTTGGCAGCGGCAGAGGTCATCAACGAATCTTTCGGCCGTACTGTTTTGCCGGTTGGTGAGCGTAAATAAGCTTAACCATACAAAATGCCGTCTGAACAGTGGACATGAAATCAAGGATTTCAGCCACAATGTTCAGACGGCATTTTTTATTTGTCTTCAAATAAATCGACATCAAATAAATCCGGCTCTTTGATGCGCTCCCGACAATCGAGTTTGATGTCTTCAGTAACCCGACAGCAGCACGGCAAAATTTCTCCGGGCGCGACAAAAGCGAGCGGAAAATTATCATAAGAGACTTTCCCATCCAAGATTTTAACCCGGCATGAACCGCAATAACCGCTGCGACATTGGTATTCAACTTCGTGTCCAGTGCGCTCCAAGCCCTCCAATAAGGTTTCGCCTTGTTGGAGTTGGAAGGTTTTGTCGTGTGTGCTAATGAGTG
>NZ_JBQCXF010000007.1:0-46583 GCF_051956635.1 Neisseria sp. P0022.S010
CCGCGCTATAAGCTGGAGCCGTTGTTTTGGCTGGCCGACCAGTTTTTTTACTTTATGTCCGCCATGCATGAAATGAAAACGGGAGAGCCACTTCCTTTTTGTTTCAAGGTTTATCCCAAACCGCTAAAAAAACCTATCGTTCACTATTACAAGGCCGTCTGAAAAAAGGTCGGCTTATCAAACCCGACCCTTTGGATTAAACCGGCAATGCTGTAAACGTGCCGTCTTCTCGTCTGTGTGCCATGCCAAGAGCAACCTGAAGATTTAAGTGTTCGGTCAATTCAGGCAATGTAATGCTGAAGCCTTGCTCTTCCAATAGATCTTTTATTTCTGATGGTGTGTATCGGCCATTTTCGAGGATTTTTGCAAGTGAGTAATCGATATTCATATTGTATTTCCTTGTAAACTTTGCAGCAGATTGATAATTTGAGGAGATGTAACAGCGTCGATGGCTTTCTCGGTAAATTTTGCCAATGCGACATCTCCCATTTTGCTTAAGATAACCTTTAGCTTGCTTTTTTCTTCCGGAGGGATATCTGCTTGGTCAATTTTTGTATTGAGCAAAGCTTGAATAGTGTCACTGTGTAGTTTGACTGTGACAACCCCAAGAATAGCAGAAAGGCCGCCATCATCCATAAGGAAGTCTATGCCTTTGGCCGTGATTTTAACAGTAGCGGTTATGAGAGTCTCATTGTCGAAGACAACCAAGCCATGTTCGGCTAAATATTGCAGATTTGCGGATTGTTTTAATACAAACGAAGCATCTTCTTCTGCTTCTATAACACCACTAGTTTGGGCGATAGCGGCATTTATATAGTAGTCATAAGTAATACTGTCTGGATAAACCTTATAAAGCTCTGACAAAAATTCGTGTTGCAGGTTTCTGTCTAACCAATCCATTTTGAGCGCTCCATATGAAAAATAAAGAATTCCTCAAATCCCTTGCCGAACTGGCCGCCAGCCTGCGCCAAGTCATCGAAGCGGAAGTGGACGGCTTCGATGCGTCGTCCAAGGCTATTGCTGCACGCCGTGCCAAGGTGTTTGACCCGGTAGGCGGTTACGAATATTTCGTAAATACCTACTTCCCCCATTATATCCGCTCGCCTGAGAAATCCGAACTGCATGCGTTTTTATTCAGCCGTCTGCCGGAGATTATCCGCTCCCCTAAAGGGGAAAATGAGGCGGTGGGTGCGCCGCGCGGCGAGGGTAAATCGACGCAGGTTACTCAGTTGTTTACGCTGTGGTGTATCGTGACCGGCCAAAAACATTATGCGGTCATCGTCATGGACAGTATCGACCAGGCATATCCAATGCTGGAGGCCATTAAGGCAGAACTTGAGTTTAACCCGCGCCTGAAAACCGACTTCCCGGAAGTCTGCGGGCAAGGCCGTGTATGGCAGGCCGGTACGATTGTGACGGCCAATGACGTTAAAGTCCAAGTGGCTGGTAGCGGTAAAAAGCTGCGCGGTTTGCGTCACGGCCCTTACCGTCCTGACTTAACTGTTTTGGACGATATTGAGAATGACGAGCAAGTCCGCAACCCGGAACAGCGCGACAAGCTCAATGCGTGGCTGACTAAAACGGTATTGCCTCTGGGCGGGGTCGGCCAGAAATACGATGTGATCTATATCGGCACGATTTTGCATTACGACAGCGTACTGAATCGTACTTTGAATAACCCGTTTTGGCACGGTATTAAGTTTAAGGCGATGAAACGCTGGCCCGACCGCATGGATTTGTGGGACCGCTGGGAGGAACTTTTCCGAAACGACGGCGAGACGGTGGCCGAGGCGTTTTATCAGGCAAACAAAGACGAGATGGAGCGCGGCGCGCAAACAAGCTGGGCGGCTCGCGGCGTATTGGCATTGATGAAAATCCGTGCGCGTGACGGCCATGCGACATTTGACAGCGAGTATCAAAACGACCCAGTCAGCGGCGAAGATGCGCCGTTTGCCGAAAACATCAAATACTGGTCGGAGTTGCCGGACGATTTGGTGTACTACGGCGCTCTAGACCCATCATTGGGTAAAGCGGGTGCGGGGCGCGATCCGTCGGCAATTTTGGTCGGCGGTTATCAGAAATCAACAGGCCGTTTGTTTGTAACTGTTGCCCAAGTCAAAAAACGCCTGCCCGATTTGATTATTGAGGACGTGATCCGCATCCAAAAAGAGGCGCGGGTCAAGCCGGTGTTGTGGGTGGTGGAGACGGTGCAATTCCAAGAGTTTCTCAAGGATGAGCTGATTAAGCGCGGGGCGCGTTCGGGTGTGCATATTCCGGTGCGCGGTATCAAGCCGTCTTCGGACAAGATGTTGAGGATTGAGACCTTACAGCCGCATATGGCAAACGGGCTTATTCTGCTCAACCCCGACCAAAAGACCTTAATCAGCCAGTTGCGCCATTTCCCGAAAGCCGACCATGACGATGGCCCCGATGCGTTGCATATGCTGTGGATGGCGGCAACGACGGGCAATGTATCAAACAGAGCGCGGGCGATTGATTTGCCTGTGCCGATGTTGGAGATTTAACAATGTGTGATGGAAAACGTATAACCGCTCGTGAAAAAGAGCTGACAGAGGATGTTGAGTACCTCGAGCGTGGTTTGGATAAAGCGATTGCACATCTGCAAGAGGTTGTCTCCTGCTATAAGGCTGGGCGGCTATTAAATCTACATTTTATTGTCGCTGAAATTGAAGGTTTTTTGACGGCTCGCGGCGAAGAGTATTGATTTTAAGGTCGTCTGAAAACGGTTTCAGACGACCTTTGGAGTAAGAAAATATGTTCGGATTGATTAAAAGCGCAACACGGAAAACCGCCATCAAGACATTGACGAGCGCGACGGAAGATGCGTTGGAAAGCCTGTTTTCAAATATGGAAGGCACGGACTCTCTACTATCTCGCCTCGGCGTGGACAGACAGCAGGCGTTGGACGCGGTATCGGGCGACGATGAGGTCGCCGCCTGTTTGGAGGATTTGCATTCCGCCATGCAGAACAAGGCGTGGCGCATTTATGGCGAGGACTTGAGCGACGAAGACAAAGACCGTCTATGGAAAACGCTGAAACGCCATCTGCCCGCACTTGCCGAAATCGTGTTGACGGCGCGTTTGGGCGGCTATGGTGTCGGTCGGTACGTTTATCAGCCCGAACCCGACGGCTTTTTGACGATTAAGCATATCAGCAACAAAAGCGGCGAATTGGCGAAATACGTTCCCTACCGCGACGGCTCGCTGGTGTATCGCGGCAGCGGTGGCGAGGAAGCCTGCAATACGGACGTGCTGTATCTCTTTATTACCCACCGCGCCACTTCAACCAATCCTGCGGGCGAAATGGCGGCGGCGCGGCTGTATGCGCCGGTTGCGTTGCGTAAAAAAGGCTTTGTCTATGCGGCGCAATTTATTACGCGCTACGCCCAGCCTTATCTGATTGCCAAAATCCAAGCCAACAGCAACGACGACCACGACAGCTTCATGAGCCGATTTTACCGCTTTGTTTCCGGCGGCGCGTTGAGTATCGAACGCGAAGACGATGTAATGATGCTGCAAAACAGCGCGGATGGTCAGGCATTCCGCCGTCTGGAAAACCTCGCCAATGCGCGCATCCAAAAAACGCTGTTGGGCAAGGTCAAAACCAGCGACCTTGAGACCGCCAGCCGCGCGAGCCAAGAGACCGAAGAAAACAACCGCGACGAGCGTATTGGCGCGTATCTCGCTCTGCTCTCCCGCGCTGCACAGCACTTTATCGACGCGCTCGTGATGGTCAACAACGCCTACGGCAAGCCGATTAATGCGCCCAAAGGCGTATGGTTTGAGTTTGAAGAAGAAATCAAGGTCGATAAAACCCGCGCCGAACGCGACAAGATGTATATGGATACGGGGCAGCTCGTTTTGACCGAAACCTACTACCGCGACATCTTGGGCTTTGAGCCGGAGCATTTCGAGCTGCGCGACCCTAAAACGTCGTCTGAAAACCCTGCGCCTGCCAAATTCAGCCTGCGACTGTCTGACGGCCTTGCCCGTAATGCGCCTGATACGGCGGAGCAGGCAATCGCCCGACCGAAGATGGAGGCGGTGTTGGGTTTACTGGAAAGCTGCAAAGACTACGCCGAATTTGAGGCGAAGCTGTCCAAACTTGATTTGAGCCAGGGAGACAATCTCTTAATTCAGCGTTTGGTTTCAGACGGCCTTTCGGCTTGGGCTGACGGAGCGGACGATGGACGGGATTGAATACAACTTCTCAGGGCTGGTCGATAAAGCCGCTTTCGAGCATTTCAAATCCAAGAAAATCCTTGCGGGTTTCAGTCATTACGACGTTTGGCTATATCAACACAGCCTTGCCTTTACCGCCGCCAAGATGATGGACGCGGATATGCTTGCCGAAGTCAAAGACGCCATTGAATCCGCGCAACAAAACGGCACGGCGTTTGCCGATTTTAAAAAGCGTTTAAAACCATATTTGATGGCGAAAGGCTGGTGGGGCGAGCAAGTGATGACCGACCCGCTGGACGGCGAGCCGAAATTGGTACAGCTCGGCAGTACACGTCGTCTGAAAACCATCTTCAACACCAATATGCAAACCGCCTTTGCGGCGGGGCAATGGCAGCGGATTCAGGCAAATAAAAAAGCCTTGCCGTATTTGCGCTACAACCATTCCGCCGCCGGGCATCCGCGCGACAGCCATAAACGCTACTACGGCTTAGTCCTGCCGGTTGACCACGACATTTGGAAAGTCATCTTTCCGCCCAACGGCTACGGCTGTAAATGCTCGGTGTCCGCCCTGACCCGTCGGCAGGCGGAGCGCGAGGGCATCAGCGGCGAGCCTGATGTGGATATGGTCGAGTTTACCAATCCGCGCACAGGCAAAACGGTATTGATTCCCGACGACATCACGCCGAGCTTTGCGCACAACCACGGCGACCGACTGGGCGCAATGGACGCGCTGTTTGGCGAGAAAAACGGCGAAGAGGCACTGGCCGCCATGATTGCCGAGCGTGAGGCGTGGCTGGACAAGCGGTATAGCGTGCCGTCTGATAAAGTGGCGGTGTTGGCTTTGTCAGACAAGGTGTCGGAAAAAGAAGTGCGTAGGCTGACAAAAGAGCAGTCTGCCAACAATACCAAAGACCACGAAGCGAGAGCTGCGGCAGCGTGGCAGGCTGAAACGGGCGACAGGCTGGAAGTGTTCGATTTGGCGGTAGAAAAAGGCAAAGGACAAGCCGATTATCTGATTGTTTCAGAAGACCTGCCTCGTGAGCAATGGGTAAAACTGGATTTTATGTTTACCGAAAATCCCGAACGTGCGGAATTGATGAACCGTTATTTTGCGCACACCGCCGACGCATGGAAAGGGAAGGTTGACAATATTCAAGAGCATTTCAACAAAGCCGATATTGTCCCGCTTGATTTGCGCCATCTGAATGCGGTAAACCGGCATAAATTGTTGCAGTATGTGTTATCATTGCCAAAAGAACAGCGGGATAAAGTCCGCTTATTGGTAAAAATATCGGAGTAAGTCATGCCGTCTGAACTGTATGTCAGCCGCGAAGTAAAAGTATTTTTAGGCGGGAAAACCGCCCCGTCCGAATTATTGGACTATCTGTACCCGCGTCTTGCCGAAATCGACAAGGAGGCCGCCGAGCAAATGCAGGGCGAGTTTTCGGGCTGCGTTTTTTCGATTGCGGATTTATCCGCGGAGGCATTCGCCCGTGTATGCGGATGGATACTTGAGGCTGCTGAAAAGTCCGAGTGGATTAAGCCTTACAAGTCCGATTTAAAAGCCGCGCTTGAAGCCGATCCAAGATTCAAGTCTATATAACCCAAAGGCCGTCTGAAACCGATTCAGACGGCCTTTTTTATAACCGCTCAAATTTCGCGTTTTAGCGCGTTTAAATGCTTTGGGTAAGCAAAGATATATCCAGCATTTTAAAATCAATCCTAGAGGCTTCTAAAAAGCCCCTGAATCGAATTTTAAATAGATGAACCGCGCAAGGCCGTCTGAAACCTGATATTCGGGTTTTAGGCGGCTTTTGCATTTGGATTGGGAAGTGAAATCCTGCCGTCCGTCTTTTTGAACTTGGCAAGGCAAAATGGAGCAATGGATACGAACAACACCCCCCTCAATATCAAATTGTCCGCCGCGCTGCCGGTTGCCTTGGCGACCCGTGCGGATGATGTGCGCACCTTTAAGGGTGTCGCCAATTCGGGCAAGCCGTTCGGCTACGGCGGTTATCAAACCGTCGTCGATTTGGCTCAGTTGTCGCACAAAGCGTCCGTCCCCGTCCTGCTGGAGCATTCGCCGCTAAAAATGGCGGGCGTGTGCAGCCTGTCGGTAACGGCGGACGGCCTGATTGCGGAAGGCAGTCTGTTGTCCAACGAGTTTGGCACGCAGATTGCCGAAGCCGCCGACCAAGGTTTCCCTTGGGAGATGTCGGTTTACGCGCAAGCGGAATCCTACGAGGAGCTGGCGGCGGGCGCAGTATTGTCCGTCAACGGCAACGAGGTAACCGGGCCGGCCGTCATCCTGCGCCGTTGTGCGATACGCGAGGTGTCGTTTACCGCCGTCGGCGTGGACAGCGAGACGGAGGCGGTGGTGTTGTCGGACGGCAGTCCATTGCCGGATATTTTTAAACAACCTTTGGAGTTATCTATGACACCCGAAGAAAAGCAAGCGTTTGACAACCTGAAAGCGGAAGTCGATACGCTCAAGGCTGAAAAAGCCGAAACCGAGAAAAAGCTGAAAGAAGCCGAAGCGGCTGCCAAGAAAAACCAAGTCAAGGCGAAATTGTCCGCCGCCGGCTTTAAGGAAGGCGAAGACGGCAAGTTTGAAGGCTTGTCCGACGCAACCATGACCGTGCTTTTGTCTGCTGACATTGAAGCGGCAGAAGCCATGATTGCCGATTTGAAGCCGAAAGCCGCTCAATCTGCCGTACCACCCGCGCTGTTGAGCGAAGGCGCAGGCAAAGGCGCATCCGAAAACACCGGCGAGGCGGAGGGCAAGTTCTCCGTCGCCAGCCACAAAGGCTTATTGGGAGGCTCTTATGTCTAAAGCCAAAACCGAAATCCTCGGCCCTGCTATTTCCGATTTTTTGAAATATGAAGCGACGCCGTTAACGCGTGTGGCGATTGATGCTCCGCAAGGCACAAAAGCCGGTACATTTGTTAGTTGGACTTTCCGTAACGGGGGCAAGCTGCTGGCATTGACAGATGAAGCCGACGGTAAAGTCATCGTACAGCCGCACAATTGCATCATCAATCTGAATCAATGCTTAGACGCTGAAATTCGTGCAGGTGCATCGAAATTATCAAGCAATGTGATTGAGCAGCTGAATAAAGACGGCGATCCATACGGCATCGTTTATTTTGTAAACCGTACTGTCAATTCGAGTAGCGACAGCCTGTAACCATAAGGAAAAAATATGCCTTTATCTGATAACAGCAAATTCGGCGTGCAGGCTTTGACCACCGCCATCAACAAAATCGACCCGGGCGCAAGCCAAATCCGTGAACTGGGTATTTTCGAACCCGAATATCTGACCACCACCTACGCCGACATTGAGTTCCAAGACGGCAAAGTCCACTTGGTAGCCAGCAAAGAGCGCGGTACGGCCGGACAGGCGGTCGAAAGTCCGAAACGCACCGTGCGTACCGTCAAAATCCCACACCTTCCGATTCATGACGTCATCCGTGCCGATGACGTACAAAACCTGCGTGCTTTCGGCACGACCCAAGCCGCGACCGTCATGGACAAGGTCAACGAAAAGCTGGCCGGCGGCAAATCCGACCTTGAATACACCCGTGAGCACCTGATGCTCGGCGCGTTGCAAGGCAAGATTTTGGATGCGGACGGCAGCGTGATTTTGGACATCAATACCGATTTCAAAGTGCAGCGCAAAACACAAGACATCGAATTGTCGAAAGACACGACCAAAGTCGGCGCGGTATTGGACAAGCTCTTGTCCGAACAACGCCAAAAATTCAACGGTGCGCAAGTGCGCGGCTGGGTTGTCTATTGCGGCATGGAGTTTTTGAGTGCGCTCAAAGAGCATAAGTCTATCTTCGAAGTGTACAAACGCTTTGACGAAGCACGCGCCTACCGCGAAGGCGATACGCTCAATCCGACCGAGTTTGTCCACAAAGGCATCCGCTTTATCGAGTATGCCAACCATTTCGGCAGCGACGCCGACATCGGTGCGGACAAAGCCATTCTGCTGCCGGTTGGCCGCAATCTCTACAAAGAGTATTTCGCGCCTGCCGACATGAACGCCACCGTCAACACCCGCGCCCTGCCGTATTACGCCAGCCGCGAGAAATTGCAGCACGACAAAGGCTGGAGCCTGCATATGCAGTCCAATCCATTGCCGATTGCGCTGCGCCCCGAGTTGTTGGCAACGCTGACCATGTCTTAAACGGATTTCAGACGGCCTTTAAGGCAGTTTTAAAGGTCGTCTGAAAACGGAGGACGGCATGATTACCATCCAAGACATGATTACCCGCTTCAGTGAGCAGGAAATGGCGGAACGGTCGAATCATGAAAACTACGAAACCATAGACGAAGCAGTGATGGCGGCGGCAATCGCCGACGCGGAAGAAGAAGCGGCAAGCTACCTTCGGGCGGCGAAACTGTTTTTTACCAACGACACTGCGCCGCAGGTTTTGAAAATCAAAGTCTGCGACATCGCCCGCTACTACCTCTACGACGACGCGGTAACGGGTATTGTCGAAGAGCGTTATCAGTCGGCAATCGCCTGGCTGAAGATGGTCGTCAAAAATCCGAATATGCTGGACGAAAACCGCGTATCGGATGACCGCAGACCGTCAACGTGTGCCGTTTATGTGAATGCCGAACCCGATTTGCGGGAATGGCTGAAGGAGTAGGCAATGCGGATTACGGTATCGCACGACTTGTCGCGTATCGCCCAAAGCCTGAACCGCCTGTCGGGCAGGTTGAACGGCAGCCTTGAAGAGCCTTTGCGCGCTATCGGCGGCATCCTCGAATCTTCGACCCGCCGCCGTATCGCCGAAACCAAAACCGCGCCTGACGGCAAACGCTGGCAGGATGTCAGCCCTGCTACGGCAGAAGCCAAAAACGGACGCGGCGGGATTTTGGTGGATTACGGCAACCTCTTGGCAAGCATTACGCACGAGGCATCGGCAAAAAGCGTGATTACCGGCTCAATCATGGGCTACTCGGTTTATGTGCAGGAAGGCACGAAAACCATGCCTGCCCGCCCGTTTTTGGGCTTATCGTCGCAAGATTATCAGGACATTGACGATTTAATGTCCGATTGGCTGGAAGGATTGATTGTCTGATATGGCTTTAAAACAGCATGAAAACTTATTGGCGGTCTATCCCGAAATCCTAGGTCGTCTGAAAACCGTCAAAGGCATTAAGGCGGTCAAGGAAATCGGCGAACTTGCCGAGCTGCTCGCCCAAGGCGCGGCGAAGCGCAAAGCTGCCCCGCTGGACGGCGCGGTCTATGTCGTTTACGGCGGCTCGACCTTTGCCGACGAAGCGAAAAACGGCAAATTCCTCAAATCGACGCTGCACTTTACCTTTGTTCTCGCGCGAAGCTATACCGCCAACGGCAAATCCACGCTGTACGAGGTCGGCGAGACCCTGACGGCAATCCAACGGGCGTTTTCTGGCTGGGACGCTGGCGACGAATATGCCGTTACCCCTTTCCGCCGCATCGCCTCGCCATCCATCGAATACAACGACGGCTTTGCTTTTTACCCTATTTCATTCGCCTGCGACACCGTGCAGGCGGCAAACTAAAGGAGCTGCCACATGGCAAAACAAAACGACCACGGCTTAATCTTTGAGGGCGACGTCAAGGTACGCAACCTCAATCAAAAAGGCTCAGGCTTTATCGAAATCGGCAATACCACCGCCCTGACCACGCAGACCAGCGTGGAAACCAAAGAGCGCGTGTCCAAGCAAAAAGGCACTTACGGCAGCGCACTCGACAGCCTGAAAACCGTCAAGCCTACCGAAATCGGCTTGAAGCTCGACACTTTCGATAAAGACAACCTCGCGCTTGCCCTGATGGGTGAAGCCGCCGTCATCGCGGCTACGGCGCAGACCGTTACAGGCGAGACCGTAACCATCGGCAAAAAAGGCATGGCGTACAAACTGGCAAACGGCAACATCGATCCGGCTACCGTCAAAGTCAAAAACAAGTCAAACGTCAATGTTGATGCCAAGCATTTGGACATTAATGCCACCTTGGGCATGATTACCATCCTGACGGCCGCCGATACTGTCAATGATGGCGAAAACGTCACCGTCGAATACAAAACCCGAGATTCCGGCGGCTACAAAGTCTCTGCCGCTACCTTGTCCCGCTTGGACTTGGAAATCTACGTTGACGGCCGCAACCGCGTTACCGGCGAGACCGGCATTCTGCATATCCCCCATGCCGTACTGGCGGCGGACGGCAGTATCGACTGGTTCGGCGACGACTTCAACGAAGCCGAATTTAAAGGCACGGCAGTGTTGGCTTCGGGCGAGACTTCGACCTATTCCTTTACGTCGTACAACAACTAAAGATTCGGTAATAAACAAAGGCCGTCTGAAATTGGCTTCTGCGTGTAGGCGCAGCGGCGGCAGGTTTCAGACGGCCTTTTTTAAACGGGTTTTAAAACAGGATTAAATAATGGCGAATATTCAGGCAGGTTTAGAGATTAAGGCGGGCGTGTCCGGCGTTGAAAACATCGACGCGCTGGCGCAGTCCATCGAGGCGGCGGGCATCGATACGGGCAAGCTGACCACCGAAGCGAAAGAGCTGGGCGCAACGCTGGCCAAAGCACAAGCGCAACAGGCGGCAATTGCAGAATATAAGGCGTTGTCGGCGGAATTGGACAATACCGCTAAAGAAATGCGTGCACTGGACGAGCTGACCGCGACGTTGGAGAAATCCATGCGCGGTGGCGGTACGCAGCAACAGCAGGCCGATTTGGCGAAACTTCGCGCCGAATCCGAACGCCTGGCAAAAAGTGAAACCGAGCTAACGGGCAAGCTGTATGCCGCCCGCGATGCGATGTCGGTGTCTGGGGTGTCCGTCAAAAACCTTGCCGCCGAAGAGGCGCGCCTGTCGTCCGAATCCGCCGCCGCAACGGCGCAGCTCGACCGCCTGACCGCCGAAGCACAAACCCTAAAGGCGATCGCCGATGCCAAAATCCAGCTCGGCATCGATACCGACGACAAGGCGCGGCAGGAAATCCAAAAGACCAAAGACGCCTACGAATTGCTTAAAAACAGCGGCACACTCTCGCATGAAGAATTAGCCCGGGCGGCGCAGTTGCAGGAAGGCAAGGTGCGCGAACTTGAAGCCAGCCTGAAAGGCGTGAAGCCGTCTATTGCCGAGGTTGCTTCGGAGATTCAGGGCTTGGTTGGTGGTGCGGGCGGCTTGGCGTTTGCCACCCGCGAGGCGATGAAGTTTGAAACCGCTATGGCGGGTGTGAAAAAAGTCGCTGACGGTACGGACGAGCAGTACGTCCAACTTTCAGACGAGCTGAAGAAAATGGGCGCGGAATTAGGCATTTCCGCCGCTGAAATGGCCGAGCTTGCCGCAGCGGGCGGACAACTCGGCATTCCGATTGAGAAATTGTCGGAATTTACCGCTATTGCGTCCAAGATGTCGGTTGCCTTCGGCATGACCGCTGAAGAGGCAGGCAATGCCGCCGCGACGATTGCCAACGTGTTCCAACTTCCGATTGGAGAGGTGGAAAAACTCGGCGATGCCATCAACGTTTTGGGCAACAATACCGCCGCACGAGAAAAAGACATTGTTGCGGCGATGGCACGTATCGGCGGTACTGCCAAGCAGTTCGGTTTGGCTGCCGACGAGGCCGCCGCGCTTGCCGACGCATTTATCGCATTGGGCAAACCGCCCGAAGTGGCGGCGACCGCCATCAACGCCATGCTGCAAAAACTGCAAACTGCGCAAAGCCAGGGCAAAGGATTTCAGGCGGCCTTGGAAGGCATCGGTACGTCTGCCGACGAGATGGCAGCCAATATCGCCGCCAATCCGCAGCAGGCTTTAACGGACTTCTTGCACAAACTCGAAGGCTTGGACAAACAAAGCCGCGCCCTGATACTCTCGGAACTCTTTGGCACGGAATACAGCGACGACATTGCGCTTCTGGTCGGCTCACTCGGCGAATATGAAAAGGCTTTGGGCTTGGTAAACGATCAAGCTCAAATACAAGGCGCGATGCAGAAGGAGGCGGCAGCTGCATTAAATACTACCGAAGGGCAAATCAATAAGGCCAAGGCGGCAGTTTCCAATATGGCGGGAGAACTGGGTAATGCCTTATTGCCTATTTTAAAAATAACGGCATCCACAGTTGAAACGGTTGCAACGGCAATTAGCGATTTCACAAAAGATTTTCCGGTATTGTCAAAGCTGGCAATTTACTTTGCGGCCGCCCGTGTTGCAATGGAGGCGTATTCTGCAGTTGTGCGTCTTGGTGGTGCGACTGCGCTGAAAAGTTTGGTGTCTCAAAAAGCTGCTGTCGATGCGTTGACTGTTTCATATGGCAAAGCCGGTTTGGCGGCTAAAGAATATGGAATAAGTGCGGCGGCAGGTGCAGCGCAAACACGCGGCGTGAGTGGTTTGGCATCAGGACTGTCTGCGGTCGCCTCCCGATGGGGACTGATTGGGACGTTGGCGGTAACCGCCGGTGAAGCCCTCGGATCATTCATTCAGGACCTATACGAACACATCCCGGGCCTACGCGGTATTTTTGACGAGATAGCACGCCCGATCGCCATGATAGAGAGTCTGGTAACAACGGGAAGTTTGGATAAATATCACGAATTTTTCAAAACTGACGCTGAAATCAAGCGCGAGCTTGCAGAATCAAACAAAAAGGCTACTGAAGCTGCCGAAAAAGCCGCTGTCGCCAAGAAAAAAGCTGCCGAAGAAGAGGCAGCCGCCGTCAAAGCCCTGCAAGCCGAATATCGTGCGTCTGCAACAGAGTTGTCAGCGTTGGAGCACAGTATGGCCGCCTTGCGTGCAGACGGTCGAGAAGCCAGCGACTTTTACAGTGAACTGGCAATCAAGCTGGAAAACGTGCGTACCAAAACCGCCGAACTGAAAGCCGAACTTGATAAGAAAAACGTCAAAATCAGCGCAGATACGGGCGAGCTCGCCGCAGCACAAAAAGCCCTTGAGGCTTTGGGTTTGACGGCGGAAGAAGTAACCACCGGCATGAGCAAAAAGGCGGCGGAAGGTATTGCCAATTTTTCGCGTGTTGCCTCTCAGTTTGGTAATGATGCCGAGCAGATGGGCCGGGTGTTTCAGGCTGCGCTCAAGCAGATGGACAGCAAAGAATCAACTGATGCTCTTTTGGCTGAATTGGAAAAGGTAGGCAAACAATCCGGGCTGACGGCCGAAGAAATCAAGAAAATCGGAGATACGGCAAGGGAGTCGACGGACAAGGTTGCCGATGCCTTCGCCAAAATCGGCGTGGACAGTAAAGCCGTGATGACGGGCATCAGCAGTGATGCGCGGCAGGCATTCGCCGATTTTCAGACGGCCTCGACAGAAGCGGCGGCGGCCGGTCAAAAAGATGCCAAGCTGATACAGGCAGCCTTTGAGGCCATGATGGGCAAACTTAAAAGCAAGGAGGAATTTGCCGAGTTTCAACACCAGCTCAAAGCCAGCGGCGACGCGGCACTGTTGACGCAGGAGCAGCTTGCCCGGTTGGGCGATGCGGCTTCGGGCGGTGCGGAAAAGGCCAAAGCCGCCTATCAAGGGCTGAACGATACTGCCGCTAAAGCAGGCGAAGCCGCGAAAGCCGCGCATGACAAAGGCTCGCAAGCGGCGGAAAACCATGCCCAATCGGTCAGAAAAGTGGCGACAGCCAACAAAGAGGCGGCAGTGGAGGCAGACAATGCAGCAAAAGCGGCGGCAAATGCGTCTAAATCGTTTAGTGATTATGGCTACCGTCTGACGCAAACGGCTGGATTTTATAAGCTCAATAATGAGCAGCTGGATTTAATGAACCGACAGTTTTCCGGGATTAAGTTGGGCATGGAGGCCACATTCCGCACTGCTCAGATGAAAGAGTACACGCAACAGATTTACAACGCGAATACCGCGATGCAAAGGCTGACCAATGCTTCTGCTCAAGGCGCAGTGACACAGGATATCTTGAACGATGCGGCCAGCGCGGCATCTCGTGCTGCCGATAAATTGGGGAATACTGAGCTGACAAAATTCCGCAATGCGATATCCGATGCCCAACGCCGGCTGAATGCCCTGCGTCAAGAAGCACATGATGCAACCCGCGCGCTTGAGGCCGAGCTTGCCGAGCTTAATGGTAATACGGAAGCGGTTTATTCTTTGCAGCAAGAAAGAAAAATCCGTGAGCTGCAACAAAAACTCGACAATGCCAACCGCCTCAAACAAACCGACGTTGCGCGCGAATATCAGCGTCAAATCGATTTGCAGCAACAGATTTACAACAGGCAGCGCAGCAAGCGCGCCGAATCTGCCGCGCAAGAGCAAGTCCGCAACCAAGGTTCGTATGGTAACAGTAATGCCGCCCAGCGGTTGCAACAAATCGGCAATACGCAGGTTAATATCGACCCGGAAAAGCTTAACCAAATTTTGGCGCAGCGCGACCAAGCGGTTGCCGAGAAAGCTGTTAACGGTTTTATGAATAGTTTACAAGCTTCATTAAAGCGCACGACCTAATTCAGACGGCCTGCAAACATCTGACTGCAACCATGCCAAGCCCCGATTTTCGGGGCTTTTGTTTTAATAGGGTTTTGAGAAAAATACGCAAAGGCCGTCTGAAATGGCAAATCAAGAATGGACGCTGAAACGGAAAGACACCGGCGTGGCCGTACATCTGCCGCAGGATATGCGCTGGGACGATGAATTTGAATGGAACAAGGTTGCGCAGGCCGCTCCGCAGCGCACCTTGTCGGGCGGATTGGTCATCCAACAAGGCATTAAGGCAAACGGTCGTCCGATTACGCTGTCGGGCGATTGGGTATGGCTTGATTTAAGTATCTTGCGTACGTTGCGCGACTGGACGGACGTCCCCGAATTGGAAATGACGCTGACGCACTACGACGGCCGCGAATTTAATGTTATTTGGCGCACCCACAACGCGGCTTTGAACAATGTCGAGCCGGTGCATTACTCAACGCCGGAAACGGATAGCGAGCGATACACCGCCCAGCTCTGCCTGATGACGTTTTAAGGTCGTCTGAAAGTAGGTTTAAACAGGATTTAAAAAGGTTTCAAACATGGAAAAAACAACGCGCCTAACGCAGCAGGATTTGCAGATTTACCCCAGCCAGCGCATGACCGATACGCCTGACGGCGGCGGTTTGATGGTCGGCCAACCGCTGACCGGCGAGGATAACGAGATTTTCCCACCCGTCTCGGACGTTGACCGCACGATGGGCAGCCTGGACGCGCGTCTGCTGTACCCTGCCGTCTTGCGCAATGATTCCGAGCCGCTTTACGGCGGTCATTTTGTCATTACCGAGCCGCCGACCTCCGAAAACGTGTCTTTCTTGGCGTTTAAGGCGCGCAACTACGGCGAGAGCCGCGCGGATATTATGCCGCGCATTGAGGCGTATTCTGTGCCGACAGTGGAGAGCCGCATGACGTTATTGGGTCGCCATTTGGCAGGCGTTCGCCTTGTGCAGGCGTATCAGCGCGTAGAGGCTCCTTTGCCGAAGGTTGGCGAGCGTTATTGCCTGCAATATGAAGAAAAAACCAAAGATGTGACGCGCCGTATCACGGAGTATTTCCGCATTATCAACATCGAAGATGAAGTGCGAGTTTTTGAGATCCCAAAATCAAACGGTGAGGTCGAGGAAGTGCCGCGCCGTGTAGTCAAAATGGAAATCAGCAATCCGTTAACCCGAGATTTTGATGGTGTCGATTATCCGGTTAAGGGGTATGCCGCGCCTAAAGTTAAGATTTTGGAAACCCAAGTGGCAGATTCCGCGGCTTATTATGGCGTGAAACCTGTATCAGACGGCCTTTCGGCAGGAGATGCCACGCTGACGGTGTCTAGCATTTACGAAAAGCTTGTACCGACCTCGACAGTCGAGACACCTTATGCGGACGAATACCCGGTTCCCGGTGAAGCATGGGTCGCCGCTGCGCCGGAAAAGCAGCTTTTTGCGGGGCATGTCAATAGTGGAACCTTAACTTTGCCTTCGGCTGTTTTACCCGGCAGTATCAAGATTGGGAACTACACAGACAATGGCTTCGGTCAACTTAAAAGCGGGGACAATATCGTCAATGCCGATTACGCTCATGGGCGTCTGAGTGGTTTGCCGACAGGTTATTACACGGTAACTGCGGTTCCTGGTGCTAAATCATCATCCGCTCGATATGCTATTGCGGTAGAAATTAAAGAAACCAATCACGGTACATCATTTGCCCCTCTGCTTAGACCTAATCCTGCTTTGGGTAGTTTAAAAGTGTCTTTTATGGCTTTGGGCGTTTGGTATGTTTTGACCGATACAGGCGACGGCGTGTTACGGGATGAGGCCGGTAAAAGTGTAGGTACGGTATCGTCTGCAACAGGCAGTGTATTGCTTAATCTACCGTCTCTTCCGGATGTTGGCAGCCGCTTAGTGTTCCAATGGGGAGACTCCTCTGGTTTCACGTCTTTTGATGGCGGAAAGACGGGCGGAAATAATCTGCCCAAGGCTGCAAACGGGAAGTGCACTTATTCCCTGGGGCATTCGATTAAGCCGGGAACGCTGGTGCTTACTTGGCAAAATAACGGTAAGAAAAGAGCGCAAGACGATGGCGCAGGAAAATTAACGGGTGATGCAACTGGCAGCGTGGATTATTTGAACGGTACGATTAGATTGCCGGCTTATATTGACTCTACTTCAGTTGATTATGTTTGCGATGAGCCTGAACGCATTCAGGTTGGTCTTGCTGATGGGCGTGGGTTGACCGCAGAGGAAAAAGGAGAGATATGGAATATCACACTAGGTACGGCAGTACCGGATTGGCGCACTGTTTCTTTAACGGCTTTGGGAGGCTTTGAGGAATATACAAGTACAACCGTTTCAAACAGGTATTCTTGGGAATTGGCAGCATTGAGATAGGATAAGTAATGGGAGTAAAAACTGGTTCAGGCGGCTTTAAAATTGTATTGTCCGCCAACCCTGCGAAAAATGGCGAGTTTACAATCGGCGGTCGAATAGCCGAGGGTGTGAGTGGTGTAGGGTCGACAATGATCGTGCCTAAAGCGGTGTTACAGGTTACCGGTAATGAAAGATCGATGGTTGAACAAAATATTTTGGATACACCACATAAGTACCTAAAATCGCTTGAGACAAAAGAAATAAACCGTTATGGAAAAATAGTCAGTTGGTATGCAGATTACCTGACTAGTGATCCAGCTTCAATAAAAAAACGTCGTGGCAGCTTGAACGGCGGCTTGTTATTTAATGTTTTGAGCGACTTTGATCAAGGAAGCGTCTGTGTTTTTGATACCTGGTCATTTCATGACGGCGAGACAGAGATTATTGAGCGAGGCGGTACGCTTTATAAGAATTGGAATGCAGTACAAGGTTCGGGCGATGCAGTCGGTACGTTGACTGCTGACGGTAAAGTCATTATCAATGACCGTAATATTGCCTTCCTGAATCTTAAAATTACAGGCGGTATCGTACGCCAGCCACAGATCAAGGGTTATGGTTATGCAGGCCGCACACCTGCCGCGCCGGTCAAGCCTGAAAGCTTTACCGTTTACGCGGGCAATGGCGAAATTGTCGGCAGAAGCAACGCCGCAGGCGAAATTACCGGCGGCATCACAGGCAAAATCGACTACGAGACAGGCTTTTATGAAATCAAGCGCGATGAGGGTTTTTACCCCGAAGATTTACGCTACAACGCCGTGACCCAAGACAACCTGCCTTTGGATTCGTCGATTATCGGCATTGATGCAGTGCGCCTGCCTGCCGACGGACGCGTCCCTGTGTTCCGCAAGGGCGATATGATCGTGATTTCCAACCGCCTCAAGCAGGATTTGGGCAGCGCGTTTACTGCCGCTCAAAAAATCACGCTCAACCGTCAAAATATCGACCGCCTATGCTTGGTCGACAGCAAGGGCAAACACGTCCTCGCCGAGAAATACACGGCAGACCTCAAAGCGGGCAGCATTACTTTTGCCGAGCCGTTGGACTTGTCGCAATATACCCTGCCGCTGACGGCCGTGTGCGCGTGGGAAGAGGAAAACCGTGTGACCGGCGTCGATATTTCAGGCCGTCTGAAACTCCAGTTTGCGATTGGGCGCAACTATCCGAAGGAGCATACATTTGTGTCTTCCGCCCTGATCGGCGGCGATTTGCTGGTGCGCGCTACCGAGCCGTTTTCTCAGCAGGCATGGGACAATGTGTGGAGTGACGCGCAACGCGGGGAGCCTATTTTGGCGCGTACCAATGTCAAAGACTACCCGATTAAGTTGGCCAGCAACGGCGCAATTACCGAGCGTTGGCTGATTAAATTTATTACTGCAACCCAATTTGAGCTTTACGGCGAGCGGCTGGGCTTGGTCGCAAAAAGCGATACCTTGACCGATCTTGCGCCGACCAATCCGGCAACCGGCAAGCCTTATTTCACGCTCAAGGCGGCCGCATTCGGCGGCGGCTGGTCGGTGCAGAACTGTATCCGCTTCAATACCTACGGTACGCCGTTGCCTGTTTGGATTTTGCGCAGTGTCCAGCCTTCGCCGGACAAGCAAAACGGCCGCGATGGTTTTACCGCGTGTTTGCGCGGCAATACAGTGGCCGAATAAAAGATAAGGCCGTCTGAATAGGACTTTCAGACGGCCTTCATACCGTTTGTTTCTTTTTTATGCCGTTTGTTTTAGAATACATTATTTAAAATAAATATGGAGAATGAAATGGAAAACTATTACAAACTTCTTGGGATTATGTCATCTGCAACGGAAGAAGAGATTAAACGGGCTTTGAGGCGTGCTGCGGAGCGACAGAAACTTGAATTGGATGAGATAAGATGGTGTCGCGAGTATTTGCTGAATCCGGCGGCAAAGGCGGAATACGATAAAATCCTCCATGCCGAAAATCCCGATCTTGCCAAAGAAGAAAGCGAAAAAGCGAAAGAAAGAGAAAAGCTCAGACAGAAAAATAAAAAAAGCGGAGGGTCTGATTTCTTGAAATTGATCGGTACCGGGATTCTGGTTTCCATCCCGATGCTTTGGTTTACATTCAAAAACGGCGGCACGTCATCCAAGCCGAGCGTATATCAGGCACAATCAGCCTGCGAAAGCGCGGTAACGGGTATTTTAAAATCGCCTGCTTCGGCTGATTTCGGGGGATGGCAACGGCGTGAAAATGCCGATGGGACGTTTGAAATAAGCGGATATGTCGATTCGCAAAACAGTTTCGGGGCTATGTTGCGTGCGCAATTTAGCTGCTCCGTCGATGCAAGCGGCAGTCAGGCGACAATTACTTATTTCCGCTGAAATCAATAAAACAAAATAGAAACAAGCTATTGAGTGCAACTATGCCAAGCCCCGATTTTCGGGGCTTTTGTTTTAATAGGGTTTTAAATAAACCATTGAAGTAAAAAGAAAGGCCGTCTGAAATGTTTGATACGCAACGTGTGCCGGTAAAGGTTTACCGCTGGGATGACGAGGGTGCGCCGCAGGTTGAATCGGCGGCAGGCAGTATTAAAACGATTTTAAAAGCCTGCCTGGTTACCGGTTATGGCGAGGGTAATAAACGCAAGGACGCTCTAGGCTGGGAAATGGCGTTTGAAAAGGCGCAAGAAGCCTGTTTCCGCAGTATGCACCCGAAGGCGACAAAGTGGTGGCTGGGGGTGGATGATACGAAGTATTTGGCAGGCGGCGATAGAAATAGTCGTTATACCGATGTCTGTGGGATTTTGGAGCCGACATCTGCTACAGCGGGCAAGAAGGTTCAATATGTTTGGCGTAATTCGGATAGGGTTCGGTTTACTAGTGCCTATTATTCCGATAATAGTTTCAGATTGGAATGGGTTTTAGTAGGTCATGCACGTGCCTTTGCCCTTATTTTGCTGGGTCCGGATAATTCGTCCATCAGCCCTGTACTTTATTTTGGGGAGTTTCCAAGCCTGGCGGTGGCGGATGAGCATCAAAACCTATTGGGGCTGGGTGGGCCCGGAGACAGAAGATATTTTACTTTGAATGACACCAACGCATTTCATTGCTCGGCCATGCGCGATTACAAAGGGGATGCGCCAAATGCATTTTATTGTGGTGCTAATGTGGTTCAATCCTCTGTCCCTTACCCAAGTCCTATCAGTGGCGGCTTTACTGCTTCCGACCTGTATCTTTTTGAAGAGCTTAATGGCAGTAAATATGCGATTCGCGGCTTAGTTCCGGGTTTGATGCGGACCAACGAAGAGATGCCGAGTAACAGTGTTATTCCGCAAGGTACTGTTTACGATAATTTAGACAATTCCGGCGATGAATGGATGTATGCCAAAGTTTTTGGTAATCGTTCCGGCCTGCTGATCAACCTCACAGCCTGGGAGCTGTAAGCCATGCCGAATTATGTTTTCCGTAGCCGTCTTGCCGTTAAGCGCGGCAAGTTGCGTAGCAAAATCGTCAATCGGATTGGGCGAAACCGTGCAGTCAAATCGCCGCATTGGAAATACGGCGGCCACGGCTATATTGCCGGCGAAGGTACGGGTATTGTTACGGTGGGCGGCCAGCCGGCTTCGCGCCGTATTTATCTGTTTGCCCGGCCTAATATGTACTGCATCGCCGATACTTGGAGCGCGGAAGACGGCAGCTACCGCTTTGACCGGCTCAAGGAAGACGAGGAGTATTTGATGGTGGCGACGGATTATAAAAAGCAATACGAGCCTGTTTCTTATGATTTTATTAAGCCTTATGTCGAGCGTGACGGCGGCGGTTGAGGCCGTCTGAAATGTCTGAAGACAAAATTTATGATGATTCGGCGCGTATCCCTTTGCCTTTCGGCTTGGCGATTGGCTCCCGTCCGTCGTCCAGGCTCTTGCCGTTGGCGTTCAGACGGCCTTTACGCCATATTGAGGATGGCGGTGAGATTGTTCCCGATACGCCGCTTAAGCCTAATCCGTACCGCCCTCCGGATGGTTATGCGACTGTTTCGGGGGCATGGGGCTTTGTGCAGCAGGCGGTGTCAACGCAGGCGGTGTGCGCGGCCGGTCGTTATGATTTGGGCGACATGGCTGCCCAAGTGTCGGGGATAACGGCGGAGGCTGTCGGGGAGGCGGTTTGTTTTCAGACGGCCTTTTCGGATATGCCTGAGTTGGAAAGCTGCCTGCATGAAACGGTCGGCTTGTCTGACGTGGTTTCCGGGTGTATGCAGGCGGTGCAGGCCGGAATGGATGGTCTGGACGGCTGTCTGCATGATGCTTTCCCCGATGATTTGTTCTTAAGCGGCTGTAATGCAGACCGATCATCGGCAGGTCTTGGTGAGGCTTTGGCGGCGTGTTCGGAGAGTGTGTTTTCCGATGACGCGCCGGTGGACGATTGTTTGGTATCGGAGGTGCGCGAGGCGGCGGTATTGGCGCGCTGTGCGCATCCGCAAAGCCTTCCTGCTTTGGCTGTGCCTTGCGAGTATTATGAGATTCCGGTTGAGCCGGAGCCCGTCCCTGAAACTTATGTTTGCGGTATCCGCCCGCCTTCAAACCGTCTGCACCTGCGCTTTTACCGCAAAAAGATTGCACACGATGCGCGCCATATTCCACTGCCGTTTGCTTGTTTTGATACGGTAAGCACTCCTGTTTTAAACGGATATATCATGCAAAATATTATTAAGGCTACGGTTGACGGCCAGCCGATCGGGCTGTTTTCTGCTTCCTTTACGACGGACACTGCCGGTTATTGCTGGCAAGGCAGTTTGACTGTTTCGCCCGATGATTTTGCCAAGATTAATCCTGATGCCCGACCGAAAGGCGGGGAGGCTGAAATCGAGGTGCAAATCAATGCGGATACTTTTGTCATTATTGCCGAAGATTACAGCGACAACCGCCGCTTTGGGCAAAAGAGCTATATGGTAACCGGCCGCAGTGTTACCGCCCGTTTGGGCGCGGACTATGCGCCTAAAGGCCGCGGTACATACCGCAATCCGATTTATGCGCAACAAATCGCAACGGAGGTTTTACGCCCGACAGGTGTGGATTTGGACGGCTGGACGATGGTTGATTGGTTGATTCCGGGAGATGTGTATTCGTTGACCGATAAAACGCCGATTGCTGTTTTGCAAGAGCTGGCTCAAGCCGCCGGGGGATTTGTGGAGAGCGACCGCGCCCGACCTGTTGTCCGCTTTAAGCCTAAATGGAAAAAGGCTTCTTGGGAGGTTTCCGATGCGCCTGCCGATGTCAGTGTCCCTGTCAGCGTGATTTTCAGCATCAGCGGCCAGCGCAATGTATCGGAGCGTGCCAACGGGGTTTATGTTTGGCCGAGCCATAACAAGGGCAAAGGCGCGGATGTGTACCGCAACGGCAGCAACCGCGAGCCGCGTGCCTCCGCGCTGACCAATACGCTTTATACCGACCAACCGGTCTTGCTTGCCGCCGGTATCGCCGCTTTAAGCGAGACCGGTGTTCATAAGCGCGAAACGGTGTCTTTACCGGTATCGGATAAATACGCCATTCCTATGGCGAATTTAGGCGAGATTTGGCAAATCAATGAGCCTTCGGGGAGCTGGCAAGGCGTGGTGGTTGGTGTGTCGGTCGAAGTCAAAATCGAAAACGATGCGCCTGTCGTGACTCAAAATGTAACGATAGACCGCTATTTTGACGAATGATTAAAGCTGGTTTAAAGATGCTTTAAAGGCCGTCTGAAAGCCATGTTCAGACGGCCTTTTATCTTTTTGTTGAGGATAACAAAATGACTAATCTGTATCAAAACCTGACGGCACTGCTCAAGCGCGAACAGCGCGGCATTGCCAAAATAACGGGCGATTTGGGCGGCGGCTCATGGGCGGCGCAAACGCAAAGCGGCGGCAATCTTGTTTTAAGCGGGCAAGCCGCTTTAAATCAGCGCGTGTTTTATGATGTCTTGAGCAACCGTATCCTTGGGCAGGCTCCCGATACTACTGTTTTAGAGCTTGGTGTATAAGGCTAAGTGCAGTATAGCCAGGCGTTGCTTTCGTATAACGTCTTAAAATAATTATTATTATTATTATTTTGAAGAGGTTTTATGCGAACTGAAGTGTTGGGTGTCGGTATTGGCGACATTTTAAAATTTGAAGCCACTACCTTGACGCGTGTGAAGGTAAAAGTGTCTGAGGGTACGCGTGCCGGTGATTGGGTCAATTTCTCTTTGCGTGACAATAAATTAGTCGCGTTAACCGATGAACAGGACGGATACGCTCTTGTTCATCCGCACAACTGTATTATTGACCTGCGTTATTGCGCTAAACCTGAAAATATTTCTGATACCTTGCAGCAAGGCGACCGATTCGGCATTCAATATATTGGCGCACCGGTCGAGCATGAGCGTCATACCGTTATGCCGTCCGGCCCTGTTATTCCTCCGAAAGAGGCGGCACGCCCGGTAGCTCCTCCTTCCCCTCCTTCTGCATTGAAACGTAGCCTCAATTTCTTCGGCGACTCCACCAATGCACGTATCGGCGGTCAGGCTGTGAGTGTTGCCGCCGCTGAAAATCTGCCGGTTGTAAACAACGCACAGGGCGGCAGTCTGGCTGCGTATGCCCTAATGTCGATGAACGGCAGCCCGGTGGAAGTTACTTTTAAAGTCGATACTATTCCAGCTAAAGCAAATGGCGTGATGGTTGATGGCGAGTTGGTTTACGGCGAAGGCGTTACGCCTTTCAGTATGCACTCTACCGTCGTTATTATTGGCGATGACATCGAAGCGGTCATGACCGGCCAAACCGCTAATATTAAAGTCATTCCGCGCGATAGCCAGGCTCATAACGTTGTTCCGGGTAAAAAATATCCGGTACGCCTGAAAAACAGCGGTGGTGTCGATGGTATTTGCGTGTTGGCAACCGCAAAAAACGACATTAACGGCGCAAATGTCGGTAACTGGCAGACGGTTTTGGAGCGTATTAAAGGCTATGTTGAAAAATGTATTCAACAAGTTCAGCCTAAAGAGTCTCCCCGTTATATTGTCCTGACTGTATGGGCTGATAATAAGCCGGGTTGGGCCAAAGAAAACCACCCATACCGACATCAGCTCAAGGATCAATTTAATAATTGGCTCAAGTCTAAATATGGCAATAATGTCTTTGATATTGAGCAATATATTTTATCTGATCAGATTTGGACGGATAGCGGCCTCACGCCAAATGAGGCGGATAAAAAAGCGCAAACAGACGGCGTAATGCCGTTGTCACTCTCACAAGACGGCGGTGCCCATCTGCTTCCGGCGGTTGAGGCTAAAGTCGCTGAACGTATCATCGCAAAAGCGAAAGAGTTGCGCTATTTGTAGGCAAATATAAATAAAAGGCCGTCTGAATAAGGCGGCCTTTGGGAGGATTTTAAATATAAGTGGGACGGCGACGTAACAGTGCGGCAACACTGTTACGCCAGCCAAGCAGAGTATGCCTGCATTGACTTCTAAGGCCGCCTTAGTCTCTAGAGACCGAGGCATTCTATCTGATACAGGAGTGGATGCAAATGCAAATCTATCGTGAATTACGCTGTAAGTTTTGTGGGAAATTGCTGGCAAAAGGCAGCGGCTGTGTACAAATAAAGTGCGCTCGTTGTAAAAACATCAATTCTTTCAGCTAATTAATAAATCAAAAGAATGCCTTTGAGCGTCATATTAAATCTGATTTAGAGCATCGCGAATGCCATAATTTAGGAGTATATATGATGCAAAAAATGCAACAGACATTACCTATTATCCCCTGGATGGGTGGCAAACGTCGTTTAGCAAAACATCTTTTGCCCATGTTCCCCGAGCATTCTTGCTATGTCGAGTTGTTTTCTGGTGGCGCAGCATTGTTCTTTATGCGCCCAACGCCTGCTAAAGTAGAGGTGCTCAACGACATCAACGGACAGCTCATCAATCTCTATCGTGTGGTACAACACCATTTCGACGAGTTCGTCCGTCAGTTCGAGTGGACGCTGACCAGCCGTGAGACATTCTCCGGCCTGCAAAATACGCCGCCCGAATGCATGACAGATATTCAACGTGCCGCTCGTTTCTTCTACCTTCAACACAACGCTTTCGGCGGCAAAACCGTCCATCAGCATTTTGGGACAGCTACCACGTCAAAAGCGTGGGATGCATCTCAGATTGAGGTTAAATTAAAGGCTGCTAAAGACCGTTTAAAAGGTGTTTATATAGAGAATGAATCGTGGGATCGTTGCTTCAAGCGATATGACCGTGAGCATACCTTCTTCTATGCAGACCCACCATATTGGCAGACCGCAGGCTATGACCAATCATTTGGCTGGGAGCAGTATAAATTACTGGCCAAGGCAATGGCAGAGAGTAAGGGTAAGGTCATGCTATCCATTAATGACCACCCTGATATCAGGGAATTGTTTAAAGATTTCCGTATCACTCAACTTGAATTGGCTTATACGGTCGGAAGAAATAAAACTGGTAAAACCAGTGGAGAATTGGTCGTATGTAATTGGTAAAATAAAAAGCGACGGTAGCGTCGCTTTTCTTATTTCTCATCATCCGATATAGTGCAAAAGCTGTCGAAACTTTCGCGAAGCCTAGAGTGCAAAAGTTACTGCAACAAAGTGCAAAAGTCGGCGGCGGCTTACATTTCGCCCCTAATTGTTCCTGATTCTACCCAAATACCCCCTTAATCCACCTTGGATACCTGATTAATCAGGCATCCGAGCCACCTTTTAGGCAGCAACAGGCACACTTAGCCTGTTGGCGGCTTTCAACAGGTTCAAACACATTGCCTTCAGATGGCTTTGCGCACTCACTTTAATCAGACCGAAATAGGCTGCCCGGGTGTAGCGGGACTTACAGTGCAGCGTACCGAAGCTTTGTTTGACCACATAACGGGTCTTCGATAGATGTCGGTTACGTTTGGTTTGCGCTTCCGACAGTGGATGTTTGCGGTGGGCTTTGTGCATAATGCCGTCCAGCAAACGATGATTACCAGATGCTACCAGTCTTCCTTACTGTCATAGTTTGAGGCCTTTGCAGGAGCTTGTCACATTTGATACATACGGGGCAAGTTAGACACAAATCAGGCACAAACAAAAAAGACAGCCTTACAAATAAGCTGTCAATTGGAAATTTGGAATCTTAGATTTTCAATAAATTCAGATAAAATTCAGATATTTATTGGTGCCCGGAGCCGGAATCGAACCGGCACGGCCGGTTTAGGGCCGACGGATTTTAAGTCCGTTGTGTCTACCTATTTCACCACCCGGGCATAGACAGTAAATTGAGAAATTGGAGGCGGGGGCGCGGATTTGAACCGGCCTGTATAAGGGTTGCACCCCTTATAGCATAAACACTCTGCCACCCCGCCATGAAAGGGATGGAGGCGAGAGTCGGAATCGAACCGGCGTAGACGGATTTGCAATCCGCTGCATAACCACTTTGCTATCTCGCCAAAACTACGTTTGAGTGTTGTAGTATGAAACTGGAGCGGGAAACGAGTCTCGAACTCGCGACCTCAACCTTGGCAAGGTTGCGCTCTACCAACTGAGCTATTCCCGCATATTCGGATGCATGATTTGATGGAGCGGGAAACGAGTCTCGAACTCGCGACCTCAACCTTGGCAAGGTTGCGCTCTACCAACTGAGCTATTCCCGCATTTGAGTGCATCTGAAATTAAACTGGAGCGGGAAACGAGTCTCGAACTCGCGACCTCAACCTTGGCAAGGTTGCGCTCTACCAACTGAGCTATTCCCGCATATTGAAAAAGAACAATCAACAAGTAATCAGAATGGAGCGGGAAACGAGTCTCGAACTCGCGACCTCAACCTTGGCAAGGTTGCGCTCTACCAACTGAGCTATTCCCGCTCTGATATTTGTTGCTTCGTATATCGAAGAAGACGCAATTATTATGGATTTAATCGCGTGCGTCAAGTGTTTTGTTTTTATTTTTTCAAAAAATTTATTTGAATTCCTTCCATGCCATTTTCAGGTAGTAGCACATTGACCAGATGGTTAATACAGATGCTATAAACATCAATATGTTACCGATGAGATAGAAAGGATCGTTATATTTGTCTGTGCCGATAAGCAAAAGGAAGATGGCGATCATTTGGGCAGTGGTTTTGAATTTGCCGATGGTTGCCACGGCAACGCTGCCGCGTTTGCCCATTTGTGCCATCCATTCGCGCAAGGCGGAAATGGTGATTTCTCGGCCGATAATAATCATGGCGAAGATGGCGTATGTTCTGCCAAGGCTGACGAGCAGGAGCAGGGCAACTGCGACCATGAGTTTGTCGGCAACGGGGTCGAGGAATGCGCCAAAGTCGGAAGTTTGTTTCCAGCGGCGTGCCAAAAAGCCGTCGAACCAGTCTGTAATAGCGGCAAGTGCAAAGATAATAGCGGCTGTCCAGTTGACGGTTTGTGGTTGAATCCATGTGTTCGGCAAATAGAATAGGATGGTGAACACGGGGATTAATAGGACGCGCATCCAGGTAAGTAAAATAGGTATGTTCCAAGGCATGGTTTGGGATCTTTTGGATGATGTGTCGGGTTGTTCATTATAGCTTATTTGTTCACTCTGCTTTTTGAAGTGTTGTTTTTTTGCCGACAAGTATCTCGGGCATAGATTTTTGTCGTGTGGGTTGTGAAGAAAATCTGCTAAGGCCGTCTGAAAAATAGGCTGTTGCGGGGTGTAAATGTTTTTGGGTAGAAAAGTGGCTGCGAAATAGTGGGCAATAAGGTCTGCCTGCTGTTCGATATTTAATTGGTTAATGTGTGGTAAGGGGATGGGATAGGCGTAAGCTTTGCGTTTTCTGTATCCGCCTTTGAGCATGATGAATAGGCCGGAAAGCCAAACTTTGTGACCGTGTTGGTGTTGCCAGACATGTGTCAGCTCATGAATCAGCCAAATTTTGTAGGCTATGCCGGCTTGAGTGAAATCTTCGGGGCAGTGTTTACGCGGAAAGTATATGTTTCCATTGGGTGCAATGGCGGTATTGGCGTTGGGTATAAGTGGAATGCCGCGATATATTTTGATGCGGTGGAAGTTTATGCTGTCTGCAAAAACTTGTTTTGCCATACGGACTTCGTTTTCGGTCAGTCTGCGCCAATCGGAAAAAATCATCTTTGGAAGAGAATAAATATAAGAGGGTATGAAGATTTCAGGCCGTCTGAAAGGTTTCAGACGGCCTGGGTCGGGATTTATTGTTCTGTTGAAGCGGCTTGTTTGCCGTTGTCGAACAATTTGTCCATGGGTGTCAGGTTGACTGCATTGCCTTGGCTGACTATCCATTTGTTTTCAACACGCCATATGCCTGAGGCATCTTCAACGCGCAAGTACCAATGATTGGTTGGGCGTAAAGGCTTAAAGACGGCTTCGTATTCCATGCGGCCGTTTTGCGGCTCGACTGTTACGGCGCGCAGCTTGACGGTTTGGTCATCGGCTTTGCGCGTCGGGTGCATCAACAATAGGTTTAATGGCTGTTTGGTATCGAATTGTCCGCTGACGAATACTTTGGCGGCGTTCATATCCGGACTGATTAAGACCTGCACCTGAATTTGCCGTTTAACGGCTTCTTCATCGCGGTGAAGTTGGATTTCGATGTGTTTGCCGTCTTTGTAGTAATCGTCAGACACCAAGTCTGTCGTGTGTTCTTTTGCGACGAAGAACATGGAAACGCTGGCGATAACGACGAAGATGGGGCCGGCCATCAGCACCCAGGGCCAAATATGTTTGTACCAAGGTTTGATTTGGGGTTGTGGGGACACCGTTTATTCTCCGATAAAGGTTGCTTTTTCTTCTAAAGTAGTCGGTTTGGAGTCGGCAGAGCCGGTCTCGCGATAGGTAAAGGTAAATTCGATCGGATGGCTGCCTTTGTCGGCGTATTCGGGAATGGTAGACACCTGTACCGGGATGGTAACGGTTTCCCGCGGCGCAATTTTAATACCGTTTTCAGGCAGGCCGGTCAGCGCGATTTCATCAAAGCCTTTGACGGTTGCGGTCATCAGTTGTTCGTTTTCACTATTGTTGATAATGCGCAGGTTATAGGCATTTTCCAACCAGCCTTGGCTGTTTTCGCGAACCATGACGCCACGGTCTTTCAGGATATCGACTTCGACCATTTTTCGGGTGGAAATGCCGACCAGGAAGGCAATGATGACCACCAAGAGTACTGCGCCATAACCGGCTACGCGCGGACGTTTCAAGCGTTTTTTGATGTCGCTTTCAGGGTATTCGTGTTCCAACGCGCCTTCGGTCGTATAACGGATCAAGCCGCGCTCGTAGCCCATTTTGTCCATGATTTCGTCACAGGCATCGATACACGCCGCACAGCCGATACATTGGTATTGCAAACCGTTGCGGATGTCGATACCGACGGGGCAGACTTGCACGCACATGGTGCAGTTGATGCAGTCGCCCAAGCCGCTGTCTTCTTTGTTGGCGGTTTTCTTGCGTGCGCCGCGCGGTTCGCCGCGTTCGGCATCGTAAGAAATAATTAGCGTGTCTTTGTCAAACATTGCACTTTGGAAACGTGCATACGGACACATATGCAGACAAACTTTTTCGCGCATGATGTGGGCGAAGAAGAACGTCATGAATCCGTAAAACGCTGCGGCAAACATCGCGCCGCCGCCTGCTGCTCCGGTAAACAAATCAGGAACAAACTGGCGGATCGGGACAAACCAGCCGGCAAAGGTAATGCCTGTCCATGCGCAGACAAGGAAAATCAGCAGGTATTTAGTGGCTTTGATGCGGATTTTGGTGAAATTCCACGGCGATTTTTCCAGTTTTAGGCGTTTGTTTCTATCGCCTTCGACCAAGTTGTCAATCCACAGCATAAT
Organism: Neisseria sp. P0022.S010; assembly: GCF_051956635.1. NCBI lineage: Bacteria > Pseudomonadati > Pseudomonadota > Betaproteobacteria > Neisseriales > Neisseriaceae > Neisseria > Neisseria sp. P0022.S010. The sequence goes on from NZ_JBQCXF010000007.1 coordinate 29,945, forward strand.
TTCGGTGTAAACCGTTTGCGGGCATGAATAGCCGCACCACAAACGGCCGGCAATGGTTGTCCACCAAAACAATCCGAATGCGCAAATCATCAGCAGCAAGGCAAGGTAAATCAAATCGCCCATGCCCAGCGACAGTCCGAAAATGAAGAAATGACGGTCAGGAATATTGAATAAAACCGCCTGACGGCCGCTCCAGTTGAACCATGGAATAACGTAAAATACAAACTGGGTCGCCAATACGGCGGCGATACGCAGTTTGGCAAAGCGTCCTTCCGCCTTTTTGGGATGGATGCGTTCGCCTTCAGGATGGATTTGAATCACGCTGGATTTGGGTTTGGAAGGTTTGGGCGGAGTAGCTTTTGCTGTTTTTTCTGTTGAGGGTGTGGTGTTTTCAGCTTGGTTTTCTGGTGACATTTCAGTGTTCCTTGATGAAGTGCACACAAGCCTGTTGTCATGGTAGTAGTTTGATGTGAATATTTTCAGACGGCCTTTCGCGTGCATACAAATCATAACATTTGACTCTATTCAAAGCAAAAGAAGGACTTCGTCTTAACAATGGATTCCTTGCGGCCGTTTGATGTAGGGCCGTCTGAAAAGGGCAGTATTCAAAGGTTTGCGAATCAGTCTGTGTGCAAACTTATAGTGATTTGCTATTTACACGATAAAAATATATAAAGTACTGTTTCAAAACGAAATAACAGTTAATATCATCTATTCATTCCGTTTCGGGCAACCGAGTGGAAACAGGCCGTCTGACAAAGCGAATATCAAAAGCTATCCTTGAAAGCACGGCTGATTCAGGCGATAATCGGCACACCTTTTTTCATATTTCCAATCTTGTCCAAGGAAGGTCAAACCATGTCTCAACTGGCAAACGCAATCCGTTTCCTCTCAGTCGATGCCGTACAGAAAGCCAACTCCGGCCACCCCGGCGCACCTATGGGTATGGCGGAAATGGCGGAAGTATTGTGGACGAAGTTCCTCAACCATAACCCCGCCAACCCTAAGTTCTACAACCGCGACCGCTTCATCCTTTCCAACGGTCATGCGTCCATGCTGCTGTACAGCCTGTTGCACCTGACCGGCTACAATGTATCCATCGAAGACTTGAAAAACTTCCGCCAATTGCACAGCAAAACCCCCGGCCACCCCGAATACGGTTACACCGACGGTGTGGAAACCACGACCGGCCCCTTGGGACAAGGTATTGCCAACGCTGTGGGCATGGCTTTGGCCGAAAAAATCTTGGCTGCCGAATTCAATAAAGACGGCTTAAACATCGTTGACCACCACACCTACGTCTTCATGGGCGACGGCTGCATGATGGAAGGCGTGTCGCACGAAGCCTGTTCGCTCGCCGGCACTTTGGGCTTGGGCAAGCTGATTGTTTTATATGATGACAACAATATTTCCATCGACGGCAAAGTGGACGGCTGGTTTACCGAAAACATCCCGCAACGCTTTGAAAGCTACGGCTGGCATGTGATTCCAAATGTGAACGGTCATGACACTGATGCCATTCAGACGGCCATTGAAGCAGCCAAAGCCGAAACCGGCAAACCGTCCCTTATCTGCTGCAAAACCTTAATCGGCAAAGGCAGCGCCAACAAAGAGGGCAGCCACAAAACCCACGGTGCGCCTTTGGGTGCGGACGAAATCGAAGCCACGCGCAAACATTTGGGTTGGAGATATCCTGCGTTTGAAATTCCGCAAGAAATCTATGCCGCATGGAATGCAAAAGAAAAAGGCGCAAAACTTGAGGCCGAATGGAACGAGCTTTTCGCTCAATATCAAGCCAAATACCCTGCCGAAGCTGCAGAATTCGTGCGCCGCATGGATAAAAAACTGCCGGACAACTTCGATGCTTACGTTCAAGCCGCATTGAAAGAAGTGTGCGCCAAAGCCGAAACCATCGCCACCCGTAAAGCTAGCCAAAACAGCATCGAAATTCTGGCCAAAGAGCTGCCTGAGTTGGTGGGCGGTTCTGCCGACTTGACACCATCCAACCTGACTGACTGGTCAAACAGCGTCTCCGTTACCCGCGAACACGGCGGCAACTATATTCACTACGGCGTACGCGAGTTCGGCATGGGTGCCATCATGAACGGCCTTGCCCTGCACGGCGGTGTGAAACCCTTCGGCGCGACTTTCCTGATGTTCAGCGAATACGAACGCAACGCCCTACGCATGGCGGCACTGATGAAAATCAACTCCGTCTTCGTGTTTACCCACGACTCCATTGGTTTGGGTGAAGACGGCCCAACCCACCAACCTGTCGAGCAAACTGCCACTCTGCGCCTGATTCCAAATATGGATGTATGGCGTCCGTGCGATACCGTTGAATCCTTGGTGGCGTGGTCTGAAGCCGTTAAAGCGGCCGATCATCCGTCCAGCTTGATTTTCAGCCGTCAAAACCTGAAATTCCAAGCGCGTGATGAGCAACAACTGAACGACATCAAACGCGGCGGCTATGTCATCAGCGAAGCCCAAGGCAACGCCCAAGCCGTCATCATTGCCACCGGTTCTGAAGTTGAATTAGCTCTTGAAGCGCAAAAAGTATTGGCAGAACAAGGTATTGCCGTGCGTGTCGTTTCCATGCCGTCCACCAACGTATTCGACCGCCAAGATGCCGCCTATAAAGCCGCCGTTCTGCCCGAAGGCTTGCCACGTGTAGCCGTAGAAGCCGGACACGCCGACGGTTGGTATAAATACGTCGGTTTGAACGGCGCAGTAGTCGGTATCAATCGCTTCGGCGAGTCTGCACCTGCTGATTTGCTGTTTAAAGAATTCGGCTTTACCGTAGACAATGTGGTTGCTACTGTTAAATCCGTCTTGTAAATCAGATTTTTGATTGAGATAAAAAGGCCGTCTGAAATTTCAGACGGCCTTTTTTCTAGGTCTTGCCGTTTGGATCTTCGAATACACTAAATTGTCATTTAAATAGAAACGTTTTAATCAGCATCATTTTCGAGTTTATGAGGAATTACTTTTAATCTAGTAACTGTTTTTCAAATGTCTATTTCTTGGAATTTCCGACGGCCCTCCACCTGTGTAGGAAAAAAGGCTGATTGAAACGGCATGTTTTGTTTCCATTCCTGTTGCATTAAAACTGTTTCTCCACACTGACGAATGTCTGCATATTCTTGCGGGAGTAGAAGCCGCTCATATTGCTGTCGATTTTCAGGTAACGGAAATTTAAATGCGGCACTAAGCCTTTCCATGCAATTTTATTGTGCCAAATAGAGGCATTTGCCTGATATTCATGGTCTTTTCGGGTTAGGCGGTACACCAGGCTACCCGGTGCATCAAAGGTACGGCGGGCGTAGCGCAGGTTGGTGCGGATGCCGAATCCGTTCTCAAACGCTTTCGCCGCGCCGAAGTGTATGCCCTTGCGCACAGATGCTTGCTCGGCTTCTTTGGTCATGTCGTGCGACCAGTCCGCGCCGCCGTAGAGCAGCCAGTTTTTCGGCGCAGAGTATGCCAGCGTTGCACCCGCCAGTGGCATATGGCTGTTGTAACGCTCTGCCGAATCGCTGTTCCGATAGTATTTTTTGATATAACCTGCATTGAGTGAGAACCGCCATTTTTCGTTCAGACGACGTGAAAAGTCGGTATTGATACCGGTTTCACGATTATAACGTTTGCCGCCCAGCCAGTTTTGCTCGGCAAACGGTACAACCCCGAAAGATTGCACCGCCGAACGGTTTTTATAGCCTGCTGCTAAGTGCAGGCTTTGCTCGTTAAAATCCTGATTGTCCCAATAATGCACGCCGTCGCCGCTGAGGTTGCCGTAAACAAAATGATGTCCACCCACATTGATTTCGCGCGCTACGCCTGCGCCATAGCGGATACTGTGCGCCTTTTGCGGCAGGCTCTCAGCGGTTTTATTCCAGCGTCTGCCGTTCCATTCTATAACGCGCTCGGACGAGGCATTGTTCACATTATCGGTTTGCTCGTATTGCAGCGAAACATCGGGCTGCCAGCTTTGCGTCGATTCAATGGAAGCAAGATAGCGGTCGGCAAGTTGCTGCATGGGCGGCTGCAAATCCGGTTTTGCCCGTTTCAATTCAGCTTTTGCCTCATGGTACTGTTTGTTTTCAAACATCATTACGCCCAAATCGAAACGCGGATACGCCAAATCGGGATGTTTCGCCAAAATGCCGCGATAGAGTGATACAGCCTCACCATGCCGCAACTGACTGCGCCGCAACGCGCCTAAAGCATAATCGTATAAAACGGCATCCCGGTCGGGCACGGCTTTATATTGCGTCAACAAACCTTCCAGCGTCTTCCAGTCCCGTCCGATTAATGCGCGGTTGATCTGTGCTTCCAATGAGGAATCGGCAGGAAGGTCGTCTGAAAGCCTCTGTTCTGCAGGTTTGTCGTCGGTAAATTCTTTTGAGGGCGTTTCGCTGTTGGATTGTTTGTCAAAAAATACAGGAGCAGGTACACGGACAACGGGTGTTTCGGCAAGGGCGGCTGATGTGAAGGAGAATATTAGTAAGACGAGATGGTTTTTATTCATTTTATTCAGTGGGATATGGGTCGTAGGAATATTCTGTCATTATAAGGATAACACGGTGAAAATGGTCGAAAAGGTCGTCTGAAACGTTTTCAGACGACCTTTTGGTTATATTACATTAATATTAGCGGGAGCCGGCAAAGCCGATTTCACCATTTTTTTATCATCGACAGTACCGACGATTTCTTCCGCATCCGGACCGAAGAAGCCGAGTCGGTAGCTGCCACGGTTGGAAGAGCCTTCGATGCCGTGTCCATTAATTACTGTGTTATCGATTTCGTTGGTGTAGCTGCCTTCTCGAATAGACGCTTCGTGCAGATTGATGTCGCTGCCGACACCGGTAATTTTACCGCTGCCTTTTCTGCTGTCGAAGTCAACAGAATAAGCCAATTTGCCTTTGCTTGCGCCATCGCTTGCAATACCTGAGTAGTCAAATTTTCCCGAAGTCGGCAGGGTTTGGGTAGTTTGACCTTTAATCAGGATATAAGTATCGTCAAGATTTTCAGATTTGTTGATGTCTGGACCTCTAAGAGTAGCTTTTGTCGGATTGATGCCCGCAATCAAAGAGTAGTTTTGACGGTAAATATGGGCTTTACCGCTTTGGATAATGGTGTAATTTTTACCTTCGGCACGCGCAATGGCGGTTTCTTGGAAGTCTTGATTGAGTGCTAATTTTTTGAGCGGGTATCCGGACAAATTAAGTTCCTTGCCCTTACTGGTTTGATTACCTAATTTCACAGTGTATGATTGAAGGGCCGCATCATCAACACCAAACTCTTTTGCTAGGTGTTGAACAGCTTCATTAGCATTGCTTTTTAAGCCTTCATATGAAACTGAAAAATCAACGCGTGGTGTAGCGTTGGCAGAAGAATTATTGTTGCCGGAAGTATTGCTATTGTTGCCGGAAGTATTGCTATTGTTGCCGGAAGTATTGCTATTGTTGCCGGAAGTATTGCCATTGTTGCCGGAAGTATTGCTATTGTTGCCGGAAGTATTGCCATTGTTGCCGGAAGTATTGCTATTATTGTTGGAAGTATTACTATTATTGTCAGCAGAATTGCCGTTATTCTTCTGGATGCCATTTGATGAACTAGTGATGGATGGAGTGTCATTAGGCTGGTTGTTGCTGCAAGCCGCCAAGCTCAGGGCGATAATAGTTGCTGCACTTACTTTTTTGAAAGACATAGATATTTCCTTTGCAATGAATTGATTGATAATTAAAATGTAGATGTATTATCAAATAGTCATTTAAAAATATCAAGTAAATAATTTACAAAAATAATTAATTTGTTAAATTACGAGGTATTTTGTTATTTGTAGCCTCTATATAGACGGAGAATTAGGCATTAATTACAAAAAGGTTGTCTGAAAACGGAAATCTCGTTTTCAGACGACCTTTTTTGCCTTTATCCTTCAAACCGCTGCTGTTTCAGGTTTGACCTTGCTTTTCTTAAACTTCAATACGGCTTCTTCTTTTGCTGCATCCCAGTCTATACGCACGAAGCCGCCGTCGGCGAGTTTGCCGAACAGGAGTTCGTCGGCGAGTGGTTTGCGGATTTTTTCCTGAATCAGGCGGTGCATCGGGCGCGCGCCCATTTGCGGGTCGAAACCTTTTTCCGCTAGATATTTGCGCAATGCCGGCGTGAACTCGGCTTCAACTTTTTTGTCGAGGAGCTGGTGTTCGAGCTGGAGCAGGAATTTGTCCACGACTTTGGCGATGACGGGTTCGGACAGGGGCGCAAACGGGATAATCGCGTCCAAGCGGTTGCGGAACTCGGGCGTAAAGAGTTTGTTGATCGCCTGCATTTCGTCGCCGCGCTCGCGTTTGGCGGTAAAGCCGAGGCTGGGGCGGCTGAGGCTTTCCGCGCCTGCGTTGGTGGTCATAATCAGGATGACGTTGCGGAAATCGGCACTCTTGCCGTTGTTGTCGGTCAGTTTGCCTGCATCCATGACTTGCAGGAGAACGTTGAAAATGTCGGGATGGGCTTTTTCGATTTCGTCCAAGAGCAACACGCAGTGCGGCTGTTTGTTGACGGCTTCGGTCAAAAGGCCGCCCTGGTCGAAACCGACGTAGCCCGGCGGCGCGCCAATGAGGCGCGATACGGCATGGCGTTCCATATATTCGGACATATCGAAGCGTTGCAGCGGTACGCCCATCGAGTAGGCAAGCTGTTTGGCGACTTCGGTTTTGCCGACGCCGGTCGGGCCGGAGAAGAGGAAGCTGCCTATGGGCTTGTCGGGTAGGGCAAGGCCAGAGCGCGACATTTTGACGGCGGCAACCAGCGCGTCGATGGCGTTTTCCTGACCGTAAACCATGTTTTTCAAATCGCGGCCGAGGAATTGCAGCACTTGTTTGTCGTCATGCGAGACGGTTTTTTCAGGAATCCGCGCGACTTTGGCGATGACGGTTTCGATTTGCGCTTTGCCGATGACTTTTTTCTGTTTGGATTTGGGCAGAATCCGTTGTGCCGCGCCTGCTTCGTCCATTACGTCGATGGCCTTGTCGGGCAGGAAACGCTCGTTAATATAGCGGGCAGAGAGTTCGGCTGCGGCTTCGAGTGCGCCTTGCGTATAGCGGACTTGGTGGAAATCTTCAAACATCGGTTTCAAGCCGCGCAGGATTTGCACGGTTTCGGCGACGGTAGGCTCGACCACATCGATTTTTTGGAAGCGGCGGCTTAAGGCATGGTCTTTGTCGAAAATGGTACGGTATTCGTCGTAGGTGGTCGCGCCGATGCAGCGCAGCGAGCCTTTCGCCAATGCAGGTTTGAGCAGGTTGGACGCGTCCATTGTGCCGCCGCTGGTACTGCCCGCGCCGATGATGGTGTGGATTTCGTCGATGAACAAAATGGCGTGCGGGATTTTTTCAAGCTGTTTCAAGACGGATTTAACCCGCGCTTCAAAGTCGCCGCGGTATTTCGTACCCGCCAAAAGCGAACCCATATCCAGCGCGTACACTTCGGCTTCTTTCAGCGCATCGGGAATGTCGCCGTTGACGATTTGATGTGCCAAGCCTTCCGCCAGCGCGGTTTTGCCCACGCCTGCTTCGCCGACCAAAAGCGGATTGTTTTTGCGGCGGCGGCACAGGATTTGCACCAGTCGTTCCATTTCGTGTTTTCTGCCGATTAAGGGGTCGATACGGCCGGCTTTAACTTCGGCGTTGAGGTTGACGGTGTAGTCGGAAAGGGAGCCGGTTTTTGGTTCCGCTTCTTCGCCCTCACGTTCCAGGCCGTCTGAATCATTGCCGTCTTCGTCATCGGGTGAGCCATGGGCAATGCAACGCAAGACTTCAAAGCGCGTAATGGATTGCAATTTGAGGAAATAAACGGCATGGCTTTCGGATTCGCTCATCATGGCAACCAAAATATCCAAAGGCTCTACTGAGGCTTTACCGGCAGACTGGGTATGCACCATTGCCCGTTGGATGACGCGTTGGAAGCCCAATGTCGGCTGGGTTTCGACCGTATCCAGAAGATGATCGGGAATTTGCGGCGTATTTTCGGCAACACTGGCGGCCAGCTGCTCGGACAGGACTTTCAAATCCGCACCACACAGTTTCAAGACGTTTGGCACAGCCGCATCTTCTTCTATCAGCACCAAAAGCAGGTGTTCCAAGCTGATAAACTCATAACGCGCGTTGCGTGCTTCACGGTAGAGCAGTTGCAGGATGTGTTCCAATTCGGGTGAAAGCATGGTTTAAACCTCTTCGACTATACATTTGAGCGGATGCCCTTCAGCTTTGGCGCGTTCCATGACCTGATGCTGCTTGGTTTGCGCAATATCGCGCGTGTAGGTGCCGCACAGGCCTTTGCCTTCGTGGTGCACCAGCAGCATAACGGCCACTGCCTGTTCCTGTGCAAGCATAAAGACTTCGGTCAGGATTTCGACGACAAATTCCATGGTGGTGTAATCGTCGTTCAATAAAAATACGCCGTAACGTTTCGGCGGCTGCGTGTTGATATCGCTGATCAGGGTATCGGATTGGTGGTCGGTATTCGGATGGTTCATAAGCTTAGATTTCAGTTTTCAGACGGCCTGTTTTAGAGTGCAAACCGTTTTCTGTTGTATTTCGGCCAATTTTTTCTATTTTCCCACTTTTTTGAAAACATAGCTTGACGTTTTGTCTTAACAAATGTAAAAAGACGGTTAAGCAGAAGTTGGCACTCGACCGCGTAATAAAAACGGGGGAGAAACGCTGAACGTTTTAGTTTGCTGTATGCCTTGTTTTGCTGATTTTGTTAATTTTTAAGTATAGGAAGTTTCTAATGGCAACCGGTATCGTAAAATGGTTTAACGACGCTAAAGGTTTTGGTTTCATCACTCCTGACGAAGGTGGCGAAGATCTGTTCGCTCACTTCTCAGCGATCAACATGGAAGGTTTCAAAACCCTGAAAGAAGGCCAACGCGTGTCTTTCGACGTAACCACCGGCCCTAAAGGCAAACAAGCTGCTAACATTCAAGCTGCTTAATCAAATGCGCGGCATAAGCCGTAAAATCATGGCGGGGTTTCCCGCCATTTTTTATGGGCGTTCGAGTTAAAAATTATGAATCCAAATTCATCTTATCAAAATGCTTTAAACCAGTTGGACGAGCTTATCCGTCATTTCCGCAGCGAAGGCGAGGTCAGCTGCGCCGTTGCCGAGCGTGAAGACCAAATTTTGATCCGCCTTGCCGATTTGAAATTGGATTTGCGCCCTGAAGATGAAAAAGCGATTGCCGATATAGACCGCTTTTACCGCCGCCATGTTTTAAGCGAATAAACGTTTCAAAACCGTTTGCCGTTTTATTTTTTAAGCATGCCTGATAAAATAGGCCGTCTGAAAAGTTTGTAAAGAATCAGCACAATGAGTATTGCCAATAATAAAAAAGCCTTTCACGATTTCTTTATCGAAGACCAAATCGAAGCCGGTATAGTATTGGAAGGATGGGAAGTCAAAGCCATCCGCGCTGCACGCGTGCAATTAAAAGAAAGCTATATCTACTGGAAAAAAGACGCGTTCTATTTGGTGGGCTGCCACATTACCGCGTTGCCCACTGCCTCGACACACGTCAAACCCGACCCTGTCCGTCCGCGTAAGTTATTGTTGAAACAATCGGAAATCAATAAGTTAATCGGCAAAACCGAACGCGCCGGTTATACGATTGTGCCTTTAAACCTGCATTACACCCGAGGTAAAATCAAAGTGGAAATCGGTTTGGCCAAGGGTAAGAAACAGCATGACAAACGCCAAAGCCTGAAAGAAGCGGATTGGAAGCGTGAGAAACAACGTTTGATGAAAAACGTACGTTGATTTTTTCAGACGGCCTTTGCATGAAGGCCGTCTGAATATTTATTGTTTGAACATTTTAAAAGGAAAACAGATGAAAACCATGATTTTAGCGGCGGCTTCAGCCGTATTGTTGCTGGGCGCGTGTTCCACTACGGAACAAAGAGTATTGAAACCTGAAGAGCTGACCAGCATCAAACATGTCTGCATCATTCAAAACGCAAAAGTAAGACCGCATGATTTGGATCGTGCTTTGTCCAAAGCTTTGGCGAAACGCGGCATTGGCAGTACGATTGTAACCGCGGACAACCGCGGCAAACTGTATGATTCTTCTTGCCCGTATAACCTGCGTTACAAAACCAAAGGCAATAACGAAATCTTGCGTAAAGGCGTATTTGTGTTGCGAAGCACCAAGTACGCGGTTTCTACGGTCAGCTACTCTTTGAACGATGAAAACCACTTCCGAACCAATCCTGATTTGGTGAAACAGGCCGAAGGCGTTGTCGCCAAATTGTTGGAAAAAAATAGTAAATAAAAGCCAGAATAAAAAACCGGCTTGCCGTGATATGGAGAATATCGGGCAAGCCGGTTTTATTTTCAGACGGCCTTAAATGGATTTGATTTTTTCCCAAAGGGTTTTGACCGTACCTTGATAGTAAGTATCGGAAGTGCAATAGACTGTTTCTAAAGCACATTGTCCTTGAGAGCCATATTTTTTGATGCACTGGCTCAAGGCAATTTGATGCACGTTTTTGAAGCGCGGAGACGTAATGGCCACCACGTTTTGAGCAGTTAATTTGCCCATGGCTTTAGGGTAGGCAACCGCGATACAGGTATTGTGCAGTGGGACAACCGTTTTGCAGCCTGTTGCTTGGCCAGCGCCGATACCGGCTAAGGCATCTTGGCCTTTGCAGAATGTTTCGAGTTCTGCCGTCGCGTCCAGTTGGGTGGCATTTTCTTTGGTGGTTTTGATTTGCAGCGCTTCATTGCTGTCGGCTGGGTTTTGCCACATGGCCAGGTAGCCGTAAGTATCGGCAGCCAGGGCGGCAGGAGTCAGTGCGCAAAGGATAAGTGTCGTTAGTGTTTTTTTCATGTTTGTTCCCTGTTTGTTGGGTATTTGTTGTCATTATAAAGCAAAAGTACTTATTTGATATAAATTTGCCATTAAAATGAAATTCAGTGTGGCAAACAGATGATAGGCCGTCTGAAATTTCAGACGGCCTGTTGATGATGTTTCAAAGAATAGAATGTGGCTTAGAGGCTTATACGCTGTGGCGGTCGAGCCAACGTTCGGCATCAAGTGCGGCCTGACAGCCGGAAGCCGCGCTGGTGATGGCTTGACGGTAGGTATGGTCTTTGACGTCGCCTGCCGCCCATACGCCTTCGATATTGGTTGCGCCGACATTATCACCGGTACCGCCTTTGGTTTTCAGGTAGCCGGTTTCATCCATATCAAGTTGACCTTTGAAGATATCGGTGTTGGGTTTGTGGCCGATGGCGATGAAAACGCCTTTTACAGCGATTTCTTCAGTGCCGCCGTCATTGTGTTTCAAGCGTGCACCGGTAACGCCGCTTTCGTCGCCCAAGATTTCATCAACCGAGCTGTTGAGCTTGAGGATGATTTTGCCTTCTTCGACGCGTTGCATCAATTTGTCCACCATGATTTTCTCGGCACGGAAGCTGTCGCGGCGGTGAATCAGGGTAACGGTGTTGGCGATATTGGCAAGGTAGAGGGCTTCTTCCACAGCGGTATTGCCACCGCCGACTACGGCAACATCTTGTTTTTTATAGAAGAAGCCGTCGCAAGTTGCGCAGGCGGAAACGCCTTTGCCGGCAAAGGTTTCTTCGCTTGGCAAACCTAAATATTTGGCGGATGCGCCCGTGGCAACGATGAGTGCATCGCAGGTGTATTCGCCCATATCGCCTTTGAGGGTAAACGGACGGTTTTGCAAATCAACGGTGTGGATTTGGTCGAAAATCATTTCAGTGCCGAAGCGTTCGGCATGAGCTTGGAAACGGGCCATTAGTTCCGGACCTTGTACGCCTTCTGCATCGGCAGGCCAGTTGTCCACTTCTGTGGTGGTCATCAATTGTCCGCCTTGCTCAACACCGGTAATGATTACAGGGTTAAGGTTGGCGCGGGCGGCATAGACGGCGGCAGTATAGCCGGCAGGGCCGGAGCCGAGGATGATGAGTTTGTGATGGTTGCTCATGATGGTTTCCTTGCTGATAAATGATTGAATTTTGTCGTGTCTACGCTTTCAGACGGCCTAAATTCTACTTGAATCTGCCGCCGTCTGAAATATGTTTGTCGTTTGGGTTTAGTGGCTGTCTTTCCATTGATAGTATTTTGAACCGAGGTAAGAACCGAGTTTGCGCAGGAATGGTTGGGTAATAATGTTGCTGTGGCGCAGTTGTTCAAAAGGTTTCAGACGGCCGTCATCGCCCATGATGGCTTCGGCAATTGCCAAACCGGCAATGCCGGTAATTGCCATGCCGTGTCCGGAGTAGCCTTGTGCAAAGAAAACGGTAGGGGCGAGGCGGCCGAAATGTGGGGCGAGGTTGCGCGTAATGTCGCATTCGCCGCCCCAAGAATGCTCGATTCTGACATCGGCAAGTTGTGGAAAAACTTTCAGCATGTCTTGGCGGACGAGTTCGGTCATGCGGTCTGGATCGTCGATAAATTCGTTGTCTTTGCCGCCGAAGAGCAGGCGGCCGTCGGCGCTGAGACGGTAGTAGTCGAGGACGTGGCGGTTGTCGCAGATGGCCATATTGTTGCGGATCAGGTCTTTGGCACGCTCGCCCAGAGGCTCGGTGGCGATGATAAAGGTGCTGACTGCAATGGCTTTTTGTTCCAATACTTTGAATTTCGGGTGTAAACCGGCATAAGTATTGACGGCATAAACGAGGTTTTTGCACTCAACGCTGCCATTGGGCGTATGAACCAGCCAGCCGTTATCGCATGGCTCGATACGTGTCATGGGGGACTGCTCAAAAAGTTGTGCGCCTGCATCGGCTGCCGCTTTGGCAATGCCTAGGGTGTAATTGAGCGGGTGCAAGTGGCCGGATAAAGGATCAAATTGCGCGCCTTGATACCTATCACTGGCAAGTTGCTGCTTCAGCGTGGCTTTATCCCAAAGCTGGTAATGGCTTGCGCCATAATGTTTTTGGGCGTGTTCGTGCCATTGTTGCAATTCTTCCCAATGCTGAGGACGGACGGCGACGGTCGCATAGCCGCGTTGCCAATCGCATTGGATATTGTGTTTTTGAATGCGCGAGTCAACCAGTTCAACGGCTTGCAGGGATTGCTGCCAGAACCATTGGGCCTGTTCTAAGCCGACTTGTTTTTCGATCTCTTCCATGCCGCAGGCAAAATCACTGATGACTTGTCCGCCGCTGCGGCCTGATGCGCCGAAACCGATACGTGCGGCTTCAAGCACGATGACTTCATGGCCGTTTTCGGCAAGCGGTAGGGCGGTGCATAAACCGGTCAAGCCGCCGCCGATAACGCAGGTTTCAGTTTTCAGACGGCCTTCAAGCGTCGGATAAGACGGATGGGGATTGACTGTGCTGACATAGTAGGAAGGAAGGTATTCTTTGAAGCTGGGATTGATCATGATTTGGGCTTTAGGTTGGTTTTCACTTTATTGAAAACAGGTTTTCAGACGACCAGGAATATGGGCTTAAGTTTAGGCCGTCTGAAAGGATAAAATGCGGTTAATAAAACAGGCTGTTCCGACACTTTATCGGACAGCCTGTCTGCATATTAGGCGGCTTTCTCGGCTGCCAATTTTTCTTGGCGGTAGGCTTCGGCAGCCTCGCGTTCCCGTTTGGTTGCCTGACGCATCATCCAGTAGTTGACGACAATCACCAGCGTACCGATGATACCGATCAGGATGGTTGCCAAAACGTTCATCTGAGGGTCAAGGCCGAGTTTGATTTTGGAGAAAATCACTTGCGGCAATGTCGATGAACCCGGGCCCGATAGGAAGGAGGTAATGACCAAGTCGTCTAAAGACAGGGTAATGCCCAAGAGGAAGCCGGAAGCAATCGCAGGGGCAATCAGCGGCAGGGTAATCACGAAGAAAATCTTCAGCGGACGGGCGCCCAAGTCCATAGCGGCTTCTTCTAAGGATTGATCCAATTCCACCAAGCGCGAGCGGATGACGACGGTAATGTACGCCATGCAAAGCGTGGTGTGGCCGAGGAAGATGGTGAAGAAACCGCGATCGAAGTAGAGCGATTGCAGCAATTCACTGCCTTGCAGGAACATTTGTACCTGAATAATCAGCAGCAGCATGGACAAACCGGTAATCACATCAGGCATCACCATAGGCGCGGAAATCATACCGGCAAACAGGGTGCTGCCACGGAAGCGTTTAATCCGCGCCATAGCGTAGCCTGCCAATGTGCCGAGTGCCACGGCGGCAAGCGAGGAAACGATGGCGATACGCAATGACAGCCAGGCGGCTTCCAAGATGGTGTCGTTTTCCATCAATGCGCCGTACCATTTGGTTGAGAAACCGCCCCAAACGGTAACCAGTTTGGATTCATTGAAAGAATAGATGACCAAAACTACCAGCGGAATATAGAGGAATGCCAGCGAGAGCAGGAGCATCAGTTTCAAGAACCAGGATAATTTGGTTTTCTGCATTATTTGCCTCCTTCTTCCAATTCGCGGTTTTCATAGTGTTGGAACAGGGCAATCGGTACAACCAACAGGGCAACCATGACGACGGCGACGGCAGAAGCCAGCGGCCAGTTGTTTTGGTCGAAGAATGCCTGCCACAATACTTTACCGATCATCAGATTTTCAGAACCGCCCACCAATTCAGGAATCACAAATTCACCGACAGCCGGAACGAAGACCAGCATAGAGCCTGCAATGATGCCGGTTTTGGACAAAGGCAGGGTAATGGTAAAGAACGATTTGATCGGACCTGCACCCAAGTCGGAAGCGGCTTCGAGCAGACGGTTGTCCAGTTTTACCAATTGTGTGTACAGCGGCAAAATCATAAACGGCAGATAGGCGTAAACCATCACCAAATTCAGCGAAAAAGCATTGTAGAACAAGTCTAAAGGCTCGCTGATGATTCCGTATTTGATTAAGAAATTGTTGATGATGCCGTTGTGTCCCAATAAGCCCATCCATGCGTAAACACGCAACAGGAAAGAGGTCCAGAAAGGCAGCATGATTGCCAACAGCAGGCCGTTGCGCGCAGCCGGATTCGCGCGTGAAATGGCATAAGCGGTCGGATAACCGATCAACAGGCAGATGATGGTTGTCGTCAGCGCCGTCTTAATCGAAGACCAGTAGGTCATCAGATAGATATTGCTGTTTTCACTGTCGCCAAACGGATTGAGCGTATTCCAAAAGTTTTGGAAGATGTCGGCGTAGTTCTGATAGCTGATGGCAATGTTCAGACGGCCTAAGTCTTCATCAATCGTTGTCAGCGGCGTAAATGGCGGAATGGCAATTTCTTGTTCGGCAAAGCTGATTTTCAATACGATGGCGAACGGAATCAGAAACAGAATCAAAAGCCAAATATACGGCACGGCAATCACTGCACGCTGGCCGGGGCGGCGGAACAGTTTGTTTTTCAGTTTTTTAAGGTTCATTGCATTTCCCTCAAATTAACTGAACAGAGGTGTCGGTTGGTTTTCAGGCCAGCTGATGTAGACAGTCTCGTCCCAGGTCGGCGGCGTAATGTTGCGCACATACCAATAAGGTGCGGGAACTTGGCTTTTGACGACACGGCCGTTGGCAAGTTTGATGTGGTAAATCGCGAAGCTGCCCAAGTAGGCAATTTCTTTGACTGTGCCTTGGGCCCAGTTGTGCGCGCCCAAGTGTTCCGGTTTCTCTTTGTGCAAATCAATGTCTTCAGGGCGGATGCTGATCCAGATTTCATGGTCGTTCGGAACGCCCAGGCCGTGGTCGATGCGGACGTGGTTTTCCAAGCCGTCACATTTGACGATGGAGAAATCGGCGCGGTCGTCAATAACGACGCCGTCAAAAATATTGGTTTCGCCGATAAATTCAGCGGTAAAGCGGCTGTTAGGGTAGTCGTACACGTCGCTAGGTGTGCCGACTTGACGCAATTGGCCGTCGGACATAATGGCGATACGGGTCGCCATCGTCATCGCTTCTTCTTGGTCGTGGGTAACCATGATGCAGGTTACACCGACTTGTTCCAGCGTGTTGACCAATTCCAGTTGGGTTTGTTGGCGCAGTTTTTTATCGAGTGCGCCCAAAGGTTCGTCAAGCAGCAGGATTTTCGGACGTTTTGCCAGGCTGCGCGCCAAAGCGATACGTTGTTGTTGGCCACCGGAAAGTTGGTGCGGCTTACGTTTGGCGTATTTGGTCATTTGCACCAGGCGCAACATTTCTTCGACGCGGGCATCGATTTCGCCTTTAGGCATTTTGTCTTGTTTCAGGCCAAAAGCAATGTTTTGTTCAACGCTCATGTGCGGGAACAGGGCATAGCTTTGGAACATCATGTTGATTGGGCGCTCATACGGGGCAAGCTTGGTAATGTCTTGACCGTCGAGAATGATTTTGCCCTGATTGGGGCTTTCCATGCCTGCCAACATACGCAGCAGTGTGGATTTGCCACTGCCTGAGCTGCCCAAAAGGGCGAAGATTTCGTGTTGATAGATGTCCAAGTCGATGTTATCGACAGCGTAATTGTCACCAAACTTTTTCACCAAGCCTTGGATTTGCAAATAAGGTTTGGCTGAAGACGCAGTGGTTGCGGTCATAATGGCAATACTCCAAAAAGAAAGACGAGTACCGGCAAAACGGATTTTCGAATGGGTGATAAAAAGCTGTTTGATTGCTGGCGGGAGTCGG
>NZ_JBQCXF010000008.1:0-44454 GCF_051956635.1 Neisseria sp. P0022.S010
CCAATAAATCCAAGGCCGTCTGAAACCATATTTCAGACGGCCTAAAACCGAAATATCCTTTATAATAAGCAACATTTTATCCGTTCAGACACCAAGCTCCTCTATTAACAAAGGCCGTCTGAAACAACCGAATACCCATAAGAGAACATCATGAAATTCATCGACGAAGCAAAAATCGAAGTCGCCGCAGGCAAAGGCGGTAATGGCGCAACCAGTTTCCGCCGCGAAAAATTCATACCGCGCGGCGGCCCTGACGGCGGCGACGGCGGCAAAGGCGGCAGCGTTTGGGCAGAAGCCGACGAAAACACCAACACCCTCGTCGAATACCGCTTCGTCAAACGCTACCAAGCCAAAAACGGCGAAAAAGGCCACGGCTCCGACCGCTACGGCGCAGGGGCGGACGACATCGTCCTCAAAATGCCCGTCGGCACCCTCATCCGCGACCTCGACACTGACGAAATCGTCGCCGACCTGACTTATCACGGACAGCGCGTCTGCCTCGCCAAAGGCGGCAAAGGTGGCTTGGGCAATATCCACTTCAAATCCTCCGTCAACCGCGCGCCCAAACAATCCACGCCCGGCGAAGAAGGCGAAACCCGTTCCCTACAACTCGAGCTTAAAGTCCTTGCCGATGTCGGCTTGTTAGGCATGCCCAACGCCGGCAAATCCACCCTGATTACCGCCGTATCCGCCGCACGCCCCAAAATCGCCAACTACCCCTTCACCACCCTGCATCCAAACTTGGGCGTCGTGCGCATCGACGAAAACCACAGCTTCGTCATGGCCGATATCCCCGGCCTGATTGAAGGCGCGGCAGAAGGCGCAGGCCTCGGCCACCGCTTCCTCAAACACTTATCACGTACCGGCCTGCTGCTGCACGTCGTCGATTTGGCACCCTTCGACGAAACCGTCAACCCCGCCGAAGAAGCCCTCGCCATCATCAACGAACTGCGCAAATACGACGAAGAACTCTACGACAAACCGCGCTGGCTGGTGCTGAACAAACTCGATATGCTCGATGAAGAAGAAGCCCAAACGCGTACCGCCGCCTTCCTCGAAGCCATCGGCTGGGATTACCCCAAACCAGACGACCGCTTCCAATTCGACATGGAAACCCCGCGCCTCTTCCAAATCAGTGCCCTGACCCACCAAGGCACGCAGGAATTGGTACACCAAATCAACCAATACCTGACCGAGAAAAAACGCATCGAAGCGGAGAAAGCCGAAGCGGAGCAGGCAGCCGCAAAAGCCGAAATTGTCGAGCAGCAACCTAAAACGGATATGAGCGTGTTTAAAGCAGAATAAATGTTTTCAGACGGCCTGTTGGATAGAAAGGCCGTCTGAAAACATATCAACCGTATCGTAAGATACAAAAAGATTACTTAATGAGGTATAACAGCCCAAGCCATTTAACAAAGGAAAACTATGTTAAACAAAATTTCTATTTTTATTCCGATAACTTTATTAGCTGCTTGCTCAACTATCTCACAAACAAATTCATATCAAGCCAACGGCGATACTTTTGTAACGCCCAAAAACTGGATACTGATTGATACACATGACAATCTACCTGCATATTTACTCTCGGAAAGCCTAGAAAAATCCGTACTCACTCTACCAAACAATAAAACAGTTGTTTATCTAAGTGGAATAGTTATTACGCATTTTAATAAGGGAGGAAAAATCCATTCTTTATCTTCCCATATGATTATCGAAGATTGCCAACAACCACAGCTAACCTCTTTAGGAGGATTAGCTACGCAATATGAGCAACCTTTACTCAGAGGTAACTCTACGCTAACAGAATCTAAACTACCATTATCATTGAAAAAAAAATCACATGCTATTGCGTGCGAATATGCACAAAAGCATAATGTGCCGACTGAAAAAATCACATTACCAACAAAGAAACAATAAATTATCTGTTTTTCCCATTTCAATAAAGCATACTTCTAATGCCCTAATGCATAACTTTTTTATCCAATACCAAACACCATGACCACCATCTACAACACCCTTACCCGTCAAAAAGAACCCTTCTCCCCCATCGACCCTAAAAACGTGCGTATGTACGTTTGCGGCATGACTGTTTACGACTACTGCCACTTAGGCCATGCCCGAGTGATGGTTGTATTCGACATGATTGCCCGCTGGCTGCGCGAGTGCGGTTATCCGCTCACTTATGTGCGTAACATTACCGACATCGACGACAAAATCATTGCCCGTGCGGCTGAAAACGGCGAGACCATCGGCGAACTGACCGCGCGTTTCATTCAGGCTATGCACGAAGATGCCGATGCTTTGGGCGTGTTGCGTCCCGACATCGAGCCGAAGGCGACGGAAAACATTCCGCAAATGATTGCCATGATTGAAACCCTGATTCAAAATGGCAAGGCATATCCTGCTGCAAACGGCGACGTTTACTACGCCGTGCGCGAGTTTGCCGCTTACGGACAATTATCGGGTAAATCGTTGGACGACCTGCGCGCAGGCGAGCGCGTGGAAGTGGACGGTTTCAAACGTGATCCGCTTGATTTTGTGTTGTGGAAAGCCGCCAAAGCAGGCGAACCGGCATGGGAAAGCCCGTGGGGCAATGGTCGTCCGGGTTGGCACATCGAATGCTCCGCCATGAGTGAAAACCTGTTCGGCGATACTTTCGATATTCACGGTGGCGGCGCGGATTTGCAGTTCCCGCACCACGAAAACGAAATCGCCCAAAGTGTCGGCGCGACAGGACATACCTGCGGCCATGACCACGCGCAAGCCCACCACGGTCAAAGCATTGCCAGCCACGTCAAATACTGGCTGCACAACGGCTTTATCCGTGTGGACGGCGAAAAAATGTCCAAATCGCTGGGCAACTTCTTCACCATCCGCGAAGTGTTGAAACAATACGACCCCGAAGTCGTGCGTTTCTTCATCCTGCGCGCCCACTACCGCAGCCCGCTGAATTACTCCGACGCGCATTTGGACGACGCAAAAGGCGCGCTGACACGCCTGTACACCACGCTGAAAAACACCCCTGCCGCCGCGTTCAAATTGTCCGAAAACGCAAATGACTACACCCGTCGCTTCTACGCCGCCATGAACGACGATTTTGGTACGGTCGAAGCCGTTGCCGTACTGTTCGAACTGGCAGGCGAAGTGAACAAAACCAATGATGCACACCTCGCCGGCTGCCTGAAAGCTTTGGGCGGCATCATCGGCCTGCTGCAACGCGATCCGACCGAGTTCCTGCAAGGCGGTGCCGTTTCAGACGGTCTGTCCAACGAGGAAATCGACGATTTGATCGCCCGCCGCAAACAGGCACGCGCGGATAAAAACTGGGCGGAATCCGACCGTATCCGCGACCTTCTGAACGAACACAAAATCATTCTGGAAGACAATGCCGGCGGTACAACTTGGCGCCGCGGTTGATTTCATGGCATAGATAAAAGGCCGTCTGAAACTGTTTTCAGACGGCCTTTTTAATTTTGGTATTTCAAAAAACACCCTTTATTTAAAACATCATTTCATTTATGCGCCGAATACTTTCAGACGGCCTTCGATCGGTTGGAAGGTTTTTTCGCCGGCAGGAGCCGCGATACCGCCAATCACCATTTGCGCACGCAATAACCAGCTTTCCGGCAGGTTCCATTCTTTGGCGATGGCCGCATCAGGCAGCGGATTGTAGTGTTGCAGATTGGCGCCGATACCGGCAGCCGCCAATGTTGTCCACACGGCATATTGAACCATGGCATTTGCCTGATCCGCCCAGATCGGGAAATTGGCCGCATAAGATGGGAACTGCTCTTGCAAGCCTTTGACAACATCTTGATCTTCAAAGAACAAAACTGTCGCCGCGCCTGCTTTAAACAAGTTCAGTTTTTGTGCAGTGGCTTCAAACTGCTCAGCAGGGACAACCGCACGCAAAGCTTCTTCGACAAAATGCCACACTTTGGTATGTTCTTCGCCAAACAATACGACCACTCGGGCAGATTGCGAATTAAAAGAAGACGGCGTATGCAAAACGGCGTGTTCGATGATTTTGGTTACTTCCTCATTGGGCAGAGGCAGGGTGTTGTTCAATGCATAGATAGAACGACGGGTTTCAGCAGCTTGTTGCAAAACAGAATAAGTCATGATCTTTTCCTTAAATTAATCTTTATCTTTACCAAAAACGTTATCCAAAGCCCACGCTCCACCGCCGGCTACTGCCAGGTACAAAAACACGAAGCAGAACAAAACGGCAGATTCACCCTGGTTGGCCAATGGAAACAAAACATTACCAGAAGACGCGTGCGCCATAAAGTAGGCGACTGCCATCTGACCGGACAAAACAAACGCGGCCGGACGGGTGAACAATCCCAATATCAATAAGATACCGCCGACAATTTCCAAAATACCGGCCACCAGCATCAAGCCTTCAGGCGCGCCGCCCATGGACATCGGAAAACTGAAAAACTTGGCCGTGCCATGCAGCAAAAACAGATATGCCGTCACAATGCGCAAGACAGACAATACAACAGGTTGAAATGATTTGAGGGCTGACATCTTCATAATCCTTATTTTAATGGCTACCTGAAAGAGGTAGGGAGCAATTTCAATAAGTGCAATATAGATAATTCCCAGTAAGAGATATATACTCGAATTATTGATACAACGTTTCCTAATAAGAAATCATGGACACCCTATTCAGCCTAAAAGTTTTCCGCCAAGTTGTTCAAAGCGGCAGTTTTACCCGTGCCGCCGATCAGCTCGACATCTCCACCGCCATGGCCAGCAAACACGTCAGCCATCTGGAAAACACCATTCAAGCCAAGCTCTTACACCGCAACAGCCGTAATCTCCACCTGACCGAAGCAGGCGAAGAATACTACCGCCAATGCAGCTACGCGCTGGATACCTTGGACACCGCCGCCCAAAAAGCGGCAGGCGGCACCGACACGCCGCAAGGTATGTTGCGCGTTACCATGCCCTTGTGGTTTGCAGGTGGCAATATGAGCGCATGGTTGGCAGAATACCGCCAGCGTTATCCCAAAGTCACGCTCGACCTCGTCCTCGACAACCGCCATATCGACCTCATCGCCGAAGGTTTCGACCTCGCCTTACGCGTTTCCAAAACCCCCTCCCCTTCGCTGATCGTCAAACCGCTGGCCAAAATTGAGTTCGTCCTACTTGCCGCCCCCGACTACCTTGCCCAACACGGCACACCCGATACACCCGAAGCCGTCATGCAGCATCAAGCGATTCTACCTTCCTATACCAGTCAACAAGACTGGGAAATTACCCACCGCCACACCGGAGAAAAAGCCATTCTCCACCTCTCCCCCGTTATCCGCAGCGACAACACGCTGATGATACGCGAGCTGATTAAAGCAGGTGCAGGCATAGGCTATCAGCCCCTTTGGGCGGTCCAGCAGGAATTGAAGGACGGCACATTGGTCCAACTCCTGCCCGATTACACCATCTGGACAGACCAACTGAATGCCACTTATGTCGACAGGGCATTCCTCAGCGCGAAAGTGCGCAGCTTTATCGACTTTCTCAATGAAAAAATATCGGAAGGATAAACATCAAGGCCATCTGAAACACTTTTCAGACGGCCTTTAATCAAAGCAACAATCCAATCAATAATTGGTCGAGCAGAACTGTTCGCGTTTGTCCGCATCGGCGGCATAGCATGTCAAACCCATGCCTGACGCATTGCTGTTGTTCGCTTTCGCACCCGGTTTCTTGTTCACCAAAACCTTACCGTTTTTTCCGATTTCCACGGTTACACCTTTGCCGTTTTTCAGCTTCCATTTCAACACTTGCGCATCAGCATTCTGACACTTATTGACTGTACAGCCGCCTTCTGTCGCAACATTACCGTTTTTATAAATCACGCACTGCTGCTGGCTGTCGGTACAAGCCGCATAAGCCGCAACGGAGAAACAGGAAATCAGCGCGGCAAACAAAACAGGTTTCATGGTTTGAACTCCTAAGGTTGTGATGATGGGTTTGTAATATTTGGAACTATACGCTTGTTTGCATGTGCCTACTACAAAATGTATCGGTAAGATTCAATAGACGCAGCACTATATCCATTCCACCAATTATCTAATTCGCCCCATACGATAAAGGCCGTCTGAACATCACTTCTCAGACGACCTTCAATTGGTTTTCTACCTTACCGCTTCAACCTCGCAAACGCATCCGCCATCGCCGAATTGGTCGGGGCGCGGTCGTTGCGTTGGGGTTTACGGTCGCGGCGTTCCTGATGTCGGGTTTCAGACGGCCTGTTGCCTTTGGCTGAGCCGCCCGGTTCGTCATCCAAACGCATAGTCAGCGCGATGCGTTTGCGTGCGGCGTCGACTTCCAGCACTTTCACTTTCACCACTTCGCCGGCTTTCACCACTTCGCGCGGGTCTTGGACGAATTTATTGGACAAAGCGGAGATGTGCACCAAGCCATCCTGATGGACGCCGATGTCTACGAACGCGCCGAAGTTGGCGACGTTGGAGACCACGCCTTCGAGTATCATGCCGACTTGCAAGTCGCTGATTTCGTGGATGCCTTCGGCGAAGGAGGCCGTCTGAAACTCGCCGCGTGGGTCGCGGCCGGGTTTTTCCAGTTCGGACAGGATGTCCAGAATGGTCGGCAGGCCGAAGCGTTCGTCGATGAAGTCGGACGCTTTGATTTGCTTCACGCGCTCGCGGTTGCCGATGAGTTCGGCGGCGGTAATACCTTGTTGCGCCAGCATTTTGGCGACGACGGGATAGGCTTCGGGGTGGACGGCGCTTGTGTCCAGCGGCTCTTTGCCGCCGTTAATCCGCAAAAAGCCTGCCGCCTGCTCGAAGGTTTTTTCGCCCAAACGCGGCACTTTCAGCAATCTTTTGCGGCTGTCGAACGCGCCGTTTTCATCACGGTAGGCAACGATGTTTTGGGCAAGGGTTTGATTCAAACCGGAAATCCGCGCCAAGAGCGGGGCAGAGGCGGTGTTCACGTCCACGCCGACGGCGTTCACGCAGTCTTCGACCACCGCGTCCAGCGATTTGGCGAGCTGGCTTTGGTTCACGTCGTGCTGATACTGGCCAACGCCGATGGATTTGGGGTCGATTTTGACCAATTCGGCAAGCGGGTCTTGCAGCCTGCGGGCGATGGACACTGCGCCGCGCAGGGAAACGTCCAAGTCGGGAAACTCGCGCGCCGCCAGTTCGGATGCGGAATAAATCGACGCGCCGGCTTCGGACACGACGATTTTGTGCAGCCCCATTTCCGGCATTCCGCGCACCAGTTCGCCTGCGATTTTGTCGGTTTCGCGGCTGGCGGTGCCGTTGCCGATGGCGATGAGCTTCACGCCGTGCTGCTTAATCAGGCGCGACAGTGTTGCTAACATATTGTTTTCTTGATGCAAATAGACGATGACGGTATCCAGCAGCTTGCCCGTGTCGTCCACCACGGCGCATTTCACGCCGTTGCGGTAGCCGGGGTCGAGACCCAAAGTGGTCAGCCGTCCGGCGGGCGCGGCAAGCAGCAAGTCTTTGAGATTGCGGGCGAACACGGT
This sequence comes from Neisseria sp. P0022.S010, assembly GCF_051956635.1. NCBI lineage: Bacteria > Pseudomonadati > Pseudomonadota > Betaproteobacteria > Neisseriales > Neisseriaceae > Neisseria > Neisseria sp. P0022.S010. The sequence goes on from NZ_JBQCXF010000008.1 coordinate 7,529, forward strand.
AATTGCGTCGGTGTCGGCGGCTTCTTTCAGACGGCCTAAGGCTTCGAGTTCCAGCGACAAAAAGATTTTCGCGCGCCAAGTCAGGCGCACGGTGTCGCGCAGCCATTTGTGGCCGTCTGAAACCTTGAAGCGGCGGGCGATGATTTGCTCGTATTCGCTTTGCTGCGTAATCGGCGTGTCGTCGGGCTGGTATTTGAGCGCGATGTTCAATACGCCTTCGTTGCGGCCGCGCAAAACCGCCAGCACGCGGTGGCTGGGCATGGCGCGGACGGGTTCGCGGTGGTCGAAATAATCGCTGAATTTTTCGCCTTCGGTTTCTTTGCCTTCAACGACTTGTGCGTGGATTTCGGCTTCGTTCCACAGTTTGTCGCGCAGCGTGCCGATGAGTTCCGCGTCTTCGGCAAACTGCTCCATCAGAATCGCGCGCGCGCCGTCCAGCGCGGCTTTGGTGTCGGGGACGTTTTCGTTCAGGTAGCCTTGCGCAGCGGCTTCCACGTCCTGCGGCTGCTCGGCAAGCAACACGTCCGCCAGCGGCTGCAAACCGTGTTCGCGCGCGATTTGCGCCTTAGTGCGGCGTTTGGGTTTGTAGGGCAGATACAGGTCTTCCAGCGCGGTTTTGTTGTCGGCGGCTTCGATTTGCGCCCTGAGGTCGTCTGAAAGCTTGCCTTGCTCTTCAATGCTTTTTAAAACAACGGCTTTGCGCTCTTCCAACTCGCGCAGGTATTGCAGCCGCTCGGCAAGCTGGCGCAACTGCGTGTCGTCCAGCCCGCCTGTGGCTTCTTTACGGTAACGCGCGATAAACGGCACGGTCGCACCGTCGTCTAAAAGCTCGATAGCGGCGTTAATTTGAGCGGCTGTAGCCGAAAGTTCTTGAGAAAGAATTTGAGTAATGTTCATCAATAGAATTCCAACGGACAGGCCGTCTGAAATTTCAGACGGCCTGATTTAAAAAACAATCGCTTTAAGGCAGCGAATTATAATATTCGTAGGCTTTGTCCATGTCTTCAAACTGGTACATATGTCCTTTTTCCAACACCATCGCATTATCGCAATACTGCTTCATGGCGCTGTGGCTGTGCGACACCAAAATGATGGAACGGTCTTTACGCTTTTCAAACAACTCGTACTTACATTTATCGGCAAAGCGCGAATCGCCAACCGCAATCACTTCGTCAATCAGATAGCAGTCAAATTCTACCGCCAACGACAAAGCAAATGCCAAACGCGCCTTCATACCTGAAGAATAACGCTTAACCGGCTCGTAAAGATATTGACCCAGCTCGGAAAACTCTTCGGTAAAGTTCTTCACATAATCGATATCGACATTGTAAATCCGGCAGATGAAACGCAAATTGTCCATACCGGTCAGACTGCCTTGAAACGCACCGGAGAATGCCAAAGGCCAAGAAATACTCATCGTCCGCTTGATTTCGCCCGTGGTCGGCGGCTCAACGCCACTGATCAAACGAATAAGCGTCGATTTACCTGCACCATTGCGGCCGAGAATACCGATTTTCTCGCCCTTCTCCATTTTGAAGTTGATATCGTGCAAGACTGTCCGCCAACCTTGGCGGGTCAGATAGCGTTTGGAAACGTGTTCAACTGAAATCATTGCGGCTCAACCCCTTTGCTGAATCTCGCCACCATCGCCAAACCAAGCAGCAGCAAAACTAAATTACACAACAAAATATACCAAGGATTTTCGTAAGTCGTGACGCTGTTACCAAAATATCCGGCACGGAACATTTCTGTACCATGCACCATCGGAAGCATCAGTACATAGTGTTGCAACTGCTGAGGCAGGTTGTGTACGAAGAAAAACACGCCGGACAAAGGCATCATCACAAAACTGATGGTACTCCAAACTTTGCCAAACGGCTCAAAATGAAACGCCACCGAACAGATGACCAGCCCCAACCCAACGGCAAACATTGCCATCAGCAGCCAAGCCAACAACATATAGAAAATATCTGCCGGTACATCAATCCAGCCGATGAGGACCAATGCGAACATAATCACGACCTGCGCAATGGTGGCACCGGCAATCTCCAACAACATACGCGCAAAAATGGTATCTAAAACGCGTACATTTCGGTGATACAGCAGGCTTGTGTTGGCCGCAATCGAACCAATGGCGCGATTGGAAGCATTACGCCACATCATCATCATCGGATAGCCTGTCAGCGTGAAAGCCACGATATTCAAAGCTGACACGTTGTTCATGCGGAAGAATTTCCACATCAACACCATAACCAAAGTCAGCAGCAAAGGTTCGACAAACAACCACAAAAAACCAATGTTATTACGACCGTAGCGAGTAATAATTTCACGCATTAAGAGTGCGCCGATTACCCTTTTTTGGATAAGCAGCGACTCCCAAAACGATGTTTTATGTAGCTCTTTCATCAGTTTTTATGCTCACGGATACTTGCAGACAGCAACACGGCAATGCCATAGACAATCAAACCGATGACAAACGTTGCCACGATGTTGTACAAACGGTTTGGCTCATGCGCCAAGTCAGGTTTGTTCGGTTGAGAAATCACTTCCAAATACAATTGCTGACGATCTGCTTCCGCTTTTGCACTTTCCAAAGAAGTCATCGCCGCAGCCAATTGTTTTTCGGCCAATTCGTTTTCCAAATACACGCGTTGATATTCTGCCGCCTGATTGGACAACGAACCCTCGCCACCGCCGGAAATCGCTTTCATTTGTTGCGAGATTTCTTTACGCAAGCTCTTCTCACGCGCAATCAAACCTGGAATTTGCGGGTTTTCAGGCGTAACGGCTTTTACCTGGTCCAGCTGGGTCTGAATGACAATCAACTCGTCCTGCAATTTAGACACCAAACCCATTTGCACATCGGATTGCGCCTTCAAGTCGAAAATACCGTTGGACACACGGAATTTTGTCAATTGGGCAGAAGCTTCTTTAACTTTCTCTTCAGCAGAATTGACCACTTCCTGAGCATAACGAATCGTATCTTGACGCGCACGCTCGTTCAGCTGGTTGATCAATACCTCACCCTGTTTGAGCAAAGCATCATTGATCTTTTGAGATTCACCGGCATTGAACGATGTAACGCTCAAATTGGAAATGCCTGAGACAGAGTCAAAATGGATGGATACCTTATCGCGGTAATATTGATAAAACGCCTCATCCTCGCCACGCAGGCCAAAACCATTAAAACGGCTGAAAATGTCGCCTTCTTTTTCATAAAAATCACGAACGGGCATTTTCTTACGCAACGCGTCCAAAGCCGAACGCGATTGCATATATTCCTGCACGGTATAAATATCGTCTTGAGAACGAGAAAAACCGGACCCCTGCAAAATGGCACCCAAGCCGTTCAAGGACGACTGGCTCTTAGGAGAACGCACCACAAAGCTGGACTGGGATGTGAACTGATCAGAAGCAAATAGTCCGTAATACACACCGGAACACAAAGTCGGCACGACAACCGTTACCCAAAGCAACGGATTAATCTTACGCAACCAAGACTTCTTGGCCTTTTTCTTTTCGGGAGCCGGTTGTTCCGGTTTCACATCCACATTTGCAGAAACTTGCTCAGACATTATTTTCCCCATTAATTCACTAAATTATTAATACTGTTCGCACCGCTAACCACAGGCGAGAACACAAATGACAAGAACTTACGTACTTCAGCCATCGGCGCATTCGATACGTACACCACGTCCTTATCCTTCACAGGGAAACGCTGCATCCAAAACATAGAATTCGCATCCGCCAGATTCAAACGGTAGACCACAGGAATCTCCGCACGATCGCCATAGCCCTTTTCAACCCATTTAGATTGTTTCTCAGGAGGCAGCTCGGATAAAGGCGCATAACGGAATACAAATACACCGCGCGCATCTGCACGATAATCCTGCAGACCGCCCATGCGTCCCACAGCCTCGGCCAAAGACAAACCCTTCACAGAGAAACCAATCTGCTGTGAGCGACCGACAGCACCCATAGAAGTAAATGTGCTTGGGTTTGTAATCATTGTGACTACATCACCGCGACGTAACAGAATATTTTGACGCGGATGCGCCACCAAATCTTCCAGAGCAATCGTTCTCACAACATTACCGCGTGTCAGCTGTACGTTCGTATCCTGTACATTCGCAGTCGAACCACCCACGGCAGCCACCGCATCCAACACACGCTCACCCGCAGCCGTCAAAGGCATACGCACACTGTTACCCGCACGAATAACCGATACATTCGCCGCATTGTTTTGCACCATGCGCACCATTACCTGCGGCTGGTTCGCCATTTTTTTCAGACGGCCTTTAATAATATTTTGCACCTGAACCGGTGTTTTACCAAGGACAGACACATCGCCGATAAACGGCACAGAAATCGTGCCTGAAGAGCTGACCATCTGTTCGGGCAGCTTCGTTTGCTGCGCATTACCCGAACCGGTAGACGACAAAGCCCCGCCGAACAACACAGCCGGAGGAGCTTCCCAAATCGTAATGTCCAACATATCACCGACGTCAATGGCACCGACAGAAGCATAGCCCTCTCCCAGTTGGGCCAAGGATTGGCCCACTTGAGCTTGATAAAGAGAAGCAGCCACATCAGCATTAACATCTACCAATTCCACATCGGGAATATTTGCCTCATTCTGTTGCCCCAAAGCAACAATTTTACCAGTACTTGGGCCGGAAGCAGGAAGAAGGCTACATGCCGACAACACTGTACTGAACATCAGCAACATCCCGCGCTGAGCAAAAAATTTAGCTTTAAACACAGATAAAATCCTAATATACTTGGAATTCAATTCCATCATTATAACATCTGAAAATCAATTTAGGCCGTCTAAAAAACGACGTCCGATTTTTACCACATTGCAAAAATGAAACGACTTAACAAAATAACTCTAGGACCAAGCATCCTCTTTGCTGGCCGCAATCTCCTCGCAAATCATACCTCATCACAATTGTCGATGCGCTTCCTTGACTCGCCATTCCATTATTAAAAACCGGCAGTTTCAAAACGGTATGTAGCTTCGTTAAAAATAGCAAAACACTCCTTCCCCACAAATTCCATACCAAAATAACGCCAAGAAGCCAGCTATTCCTCCTATACCACATTGTAAAATATGTTATCATTATAGTAAATTCTCTGTATAACATATTAAATTTTTAGAAGAATTTGGTTAAATACTCTACTTTTCAACACCAATAATTTCCCAAATAAGATCTATTTGATCTAAATAACTATTAAGACATTAATACGCATATTTAAACAATATTATTCACTAATTTATCAATTTGGATAACGTACAATGAATAGAAAGCTTAGAAAACTTCTTCGTGACCCAAAACTTTTTTTTGTAGATATGTACAAAAAACGAATTACACAAGTAAAAAGATATCTACCAATTAAACGAGCCGGGAAAAACCGATATACCGTTGTTGCTGCAGTATATAATGTTGAAAAATATCTAGATGACTTCTTTTCCAGCCTGACAAAACAAAGACTAAACTTTAAAAAGCATATTCAAATTATTTTAGTTGATGATGGCTCAGTCGATAAATCAGCTGAGATTATTCAAAAGTGGCAACAGAAGTTTCCTCAAAATATTCGCTATTTCTATAAAGAAAACGGCGGACAGGCCTCTGCGCGTAACTTAGGCTTGCAATATGTCGAAACTGATTGGGTAACCTTCATAGACCCAGATGATTTTGTCTCTCCTGATTACTTCTATAAAACAGATTCTTTCTTAAGTAAAAATGCCAATATCAGCATAGTCGGTTGTCCATTAGTCTTCTACTTTGAAGATAAAGACATGGTAAAAGATACACACCCCTTAAAATATCGTTTTGCTAAAGGAGATGTTGTACTTCCCTTATCAAATCTAAAAGATCATCTACAATTATCTGCAAGTACCGCTTTTTTCAAAATTGATAATATCCGTAACGCACATATTTCTTTTGATGAAGCAATGAAACCTAGCTTTGAAGATGCGAAATTTGTTACTGATTATATTCTAAATACTGATTTATCAACTAATGCTGCATTTTTATCAAAAATCAGTTATTTTTATCGAAAACGTTCTGATGGCTCATCCACTTTGGATGGAGCATGGCAAAATCCATTACTATTTTCTAGAGTGATTGAAAAAGGCTGTATTGAAATTTTAAAAACAGCTAAAAAGAAATTTGGAAACATTCCTGAACATATTCAAAGAATTGTCCTATACCATATCATTTGGTATTTTGGCCGTATCGTAAACAAACCTGCAGCATTGTCACACCTAAATGAAGAGCAAAAAAAACATTTCGTTGCCTTGCTACATGAAATGTTTTCGTACATTGATGAAAAAACAATCCTTCGCTTTAACTTGGCAGGAACATGGTTTTTTCAAAAAGTTGCCTTACTCGGTTTATTTAAAAATACAGCACCTAAAAGTCAAATTGCCTATATTGAAGATTTTGATTTAAAAAAGAAACAAATTTTGGTGAAATATTTTTCAAATTTTCCAATTGTTGAACAATGGGTAATCAATGGTAAGGAAATATTCCCTAAATACCAAAAAGAAGTTGTCTATGACTTTCTAGGCAGTTTATACACTAAAGAATACCGAACATGGCTTCCTTGTCACCACATGGGCGATTTAGAACTTTTTCTAGCCGGTAAAAGAGCTAAATTAACATTCTCAGGAAAACAATTTGACAAACTACCAATCGAAACAGTATTCACTTCATTCAAACAAAAATCCACGGTTAAATCGAATGCCTGGATTTTAATGGATAGGGACAATCAGGCCGATGATAATGCAGAACACTTATATCGTTATATTAGTGAAAATCATCCAGAACAAGATATTTATTTTGCCCTGAAAAAAACCTCCTCTGATTGGAAAAGGCTCGAACAAGATGGGTTTAATTTGCTTGAATTTGGCTCATCTGCATTTGAGAGTAAATTAAAAGACTGCGAAAAAATCATCAGTAGTCATGTTGATGGATATATCACACATTATTTCAAAGATAATTCCCTATTAGATAAAGACTACGTCTTTTTACAACATGGCATTACGAAAGATGATTTATCAGGTTGGTTAAATACCAAAAAAATTGCTTGTTTCGTTACAGCGACAAATCCAGAATACCATTCTATTGTGGACAATACGACTGCTTATAAATTTGGTAAAAAAGAAGTTAAACTGACAGGTTTCCCTCGTTATGACCGTTTACTCATCAATAACAATACCGAATCTAAACAGATTTTAATTATGCCAACATGGCGTAGCTCCATTGTAGGTACATATATCTCAGGTACAGAACGAACAAGAAACCCCGATTTCATGAAAACTAACTATGCCAGACATTGGCATGGTTTCATGAATCACACCATATTAAAAGAACTGAATGATCAAGGTTATCAAATCGTCTTTGCACCACATCCAAGTATTCAGGAATACATGGATGAGTTCACTGTGCCTGACTTTATTAAAATCTATAGCTATTCAGAAGGTAACATCCAATCCGTCTTCCAAAATACTAGCATCTTGATTACAGACTATTCATCTGTTGCATTTGATGTAGCCTATTTGAATAAAGCTATTTTGTATTATCAATTTGATTATGATGAAGTATTCTCCAGTGGAAATCACACCTATCAAAAAGGTTATTTTGACTATAACCGAGATGGTTTTGGTGCAGTTGCTTATAATGAAACAGAACTTCTGGCAGCATTAAAAGATCTGGTAGACAATCAAGCTAAAGTACCGGATTTGTATCAAACACGCATCGATAAGACATTCCAATTTAGGGATTCGAATAATTGTGAGCGTGTCTATCAGGCTATCCTTGACTTAGATAAACCTGAATTATCAAATGATCTAAACTATATAGAGAAAATGATTCTTCAAGTTGAGAACTTAGGTGAATGGGGTGTTGCTGCTTCAAGAATTGCTGCTATATTGGAAAATAGTTCTGATTTAACACCAGAAGAAAGGGCAAACTATATTAATAGATATTTGAATGCTCTATTTAAAGGTAACAAATTTGTTGAATTGTTGGATTGGTTAGAGAAACATCCAACCTCTGATGCTGACTACTGGAAAGCCAAAGTCAGCCTCCAAATTGGTAACCCTACTTTAGGAATTAAATATTTTTCTAAAAACAATATTGGTACTTTAGAAGATAAATTAATTGCTATATTGGCAGCATCCTTAGAGAATAATACTAAGCTAGCAAAAAAACTGAACCAACATATTTCATCTGATCTGTCAGAAAAGCACCACCTGATTCAATTGTTAGCTGAGAAAATCCTTCAAAAAGAATATTTTGTTGCTCTTGCCCTAATTGAAACATTATTGACTAAGTTTTTTACAGTTGAAGATAAAAAGACCTTCAAGCTGGAACTCTTAGCAAGTTATCTCTGTATGCGCTTAAACAATTTCCAACAAGCTCATAAATATTTAGTCCGTTATGAAGGGCATCAAAGAGGTGATATTGCATGTCGAATTGCCATTGCACGTTTGGCAAAACTGCGTCAAAACGGTGAAAAACTGTTTACTCAAATTAACCGTGCCTTTGGCCAAGATTTATTAATGATGCCGCAAGATCTGGTTCCCGCCTACCTGCAGGAACTGCATAATCAAGGTAATACAACAACCGAAAAGAAATTGCTCGAACAATTTACAGAAAAGTACCCGGATAGCAAAACTATTGCCTCATATAAGGCAGCCGTTAAGGAAGAAAAATGAACGAACAAATTTTTACTGCCAGTAATGGTATCGAAGTTATTTACCGACATAAACCCAGTAAATATGACTTTAAACATTTAATCATCGTATTTTCAGGTTTTCTCAATGCAACGCCTGGCAATTATGACTTTATTAATGCTATGACGGACTGCCCTGCTGACGTTATTTGGATTAACGATAATTTCCAAGGAATGTATACCTATTATCTGTGTATAGATATGGATTTTCGGGTTAAAGAAGCCGTACAGGAATTCATCCAATCTCAAATAAATCAACGTAATCTATCTCCTGAAAATGTCACCTTTACTGGATTTTCTAAAGGAGGGAGTGCGGCCCTTTATCATGCTCTAAGCATGAATATTAAAAACATTGTGGTTACTGTACCTCAGCTTCATATCGGAAATTATGTAGATAATTTCTGGAAATCAGTTGCTACCCACATGATGGGAAAAAACTATCAAAAGGCTCAAATAGATTATCTTGATAAACTAATCATTAACCTATTGAAAAAAGATCAAGATTTAGACAAGAATATTTATTTACTGACCTCAGAAGCCGATATCCAATTTCCAACCGAGATCCAACCGCATTTAGATGATTTCCGCAAATATCGGAATTTCAACTTGTTAAAAACTTATTCGGCATTTGTCCGAGAGCATAATCAGGTTACATCGCATCATACCGCATTGTTGCTTGGAATTTATTATGCATTAGCTTCAGAGGCAACTCCCCGATTTAATCAAGGCGAAGTCAATTTCTTTGGCACTCAACCAATACCAAAACCGAATGTAGCGAATCCAACTCCTTATGTAGATGTTAGAAACTGTGAATATAAAGACAAGATTCTATTTATAGAAGGTATTGCAATATTAAGAGGGGTACACATATCCAATTACAGCGATGTACAGTATGAACTGATTCTTCAGAATACTCGTACTCGAGAAACATACACCAAAGGTTTAGCAAAACTGCATCGTCCCCACCTGACTAGAGAGCTGTTTGATGGTGATTTTGTAATCTATGACAAAGGCTATTTCACAACACTTGATTTAAAAGGCATCGATATTTCTGACTTACCAAAAGCAGAATATCAACTGTATATTGCAATTAAATCTGGAGAGTACTATTCAAAACTGGCATTAAGCTCGCAAAAAACATTAACAAAATCCTCTGATACCTTTAGTTTTAACAGCAACTCATCTTTGGCAATACTTGAACTATTTAAAGAACAAGGCTTTGAAAATGTTTAATTCATTTTTTCTATACATGATACTGTTATAGACTTGCAGAATTTTAAGCTGGTTAAAAAATACTCTATTTCTTGATTGGTATTAACATTCTTAATTTGGCGCAGATGTAAGTTAACCTGATAAAGGCCGTCTGAAAGAGATATTTTCAGACGGCCTTTACTATTGGATAACTGCACTAATCAAATTCTACCATCCATTTACTTCAGATCTTAATTCAAATTAATGTCTGAATCAGTGATATGAATTCCTAACAACAAATTATTAATAATGGTATGTATTAAAAATGAAGCATTACTTGGAAAATCAGTATGTTTCCGGATTTTCTCAAAATCAAATTCATATAATACGATTGCCGGCAAAGATCGTTTAAGTTCTTTTATATCTGGATAAAACTCCGAAACCTTAGCAGAGGAAATAACCACTTGATTATCAAAATTATGATTAATTCTAGTAGGTAGTTCTTTAAATGTTTCTATAATTGGTTTGCGGATTGAATTTAAATACAAAGGATCCTTACCTTTATAGTAATTATGGTTACCTAAAAAAGGATCAATAGCAAAAGTTTTATACTCCCCAAGCAATCCATGATAGATTGCACCAGTACCTCCTGAAGAGTACCCTGAAATTATTATATTTTCCTTTTCTACTCCATAAATATTCATTAGGCTCTTGATAAAACGCTGAATATTATCTTCAATATTTTCATCAAACTTAGTATTTAAACCATGACTACCAAATGCATCAGCTACATCAGCCACACGAATAATATAGGTATTAGGCATAATACTATTAGCAATAAATGGAAATGGATGACTATAATACCTATCTAGCATATTTTCATTACTTTTATGCGTATACGAAAATAATACTAATAGGTTCTTCTTATTAGAGTTAATGGATTTAGGTGCTTCAACAGTATAAAGTACATTTTCCAACTCATGGAAAGAGTCTGGGAAATAAGCCAAAAGATCTTTATAACTGTGCTTATTCACACGACGGAACACACTTACGCCCATTTTGTGTTCAACAGCTAAAAAGCCTCTATTATTTAGCTCATAAACATAATCACTTAGACCATGATTCCGAGCATAGCTTAGGAAAAACTCATTACTGTCGCCTTTAACACCGATGTATTCAACTTCCGGCTTATTCAAGTATTCGGCTAAGTTAATGCCTTTATGTTTTTCAACATTCAAGATGTAGCACAGTTCGCTGCCAAGATAAATGGAAGTAACTTCTAAAATCTCACTAAATTTATCCTCGATTTTTGCCCAATCGGCTTCAGCAAATTTAAAAGACAATACTGTCTTTTCTTGATTAACCGATTGTGGGTAACTTCCATAAACTTCTGAAATATATTTCAGGAATTTTGGAAAAATAGAAATTTTAGAAACTTTGCTCTTATTACGCTCAATAAAGTTAAAAGTTTGCCCTGATGTTGAATAGCTGATGCTGACAAAATAGTCGTTCAACAGAAAATCGAACACTATACTTTGATTGTTATAAATCCAAGCGTTAACCTTTTGAGGATCAATCTTGGCTTTTCGTAAGATGTTTTGCTGAATTTTATATAAATCCATTTTATAAACCCTGTTGATATTTTTCCAACAATGCTTTTTTGTCGGTTTTGTGGTTGGTGCTGACTGGAATTTCATCAATGTGAATAAATTCAGACGGCATCATGTAAGACGGTAAATTTTGTACTAATGCGTCTTTGATCGCCTGAGTATCTGCACTTTGCTTGGCTGTATAGAAACACACCAAACGCAATACTGCGCCTGTGTTGCGTTTCAAAGCCACTACTGCCACATTATCAAAGGCAAATTCCTTAAGGTTAAGGATTTTTTCTTCAATTTCTGAAAGTTCGATACGGTAGCCATTGAGCTTAATCTGCTCGTCTTTACGGCCTTGTACATAGAACAATCCATTTTTTTCAAAACCGTAGTCACCTGTTTTATAAGTACGGTTATCTGCACTGTGTACGACCAAACGTTTGGCATTTTCAGTTTCGTTGTTCAGATAGCCACGCATCACATGGTTACCGCTAATCCAAATCTCTTCGTCAACAATCTCTAATTTGGAATTAAGCACGGCAACGCCTACAGGCAACTCTTCTTCTGCCGCCAGCATATCAGGTGTGATATCAACGTAAGTTGTTGCTACAGTAGCCTCAGTCGGACCATAGGTATTGATAACACGGACACCGGGAAATTTTTGAAAAATCATATTTACTACCGGTTTGCCAAGTTTTTCGCCACAGAACAAAAATTCTTTCAAACTCGGTAAAGTAGCCTGACTACATTTAGGGTTAAGCAGCTGCTGCATGGCAAAAGAAGGCGTGGAAACCCAAGTAGTAATTTGTTGTTTGGCCAAAAAATCAATCCAGGTGGCAGGATTAGAAATAGCATCACGACTGTTCATGACAATACAACCGCCGTAAGCCAAGTTGCCAAAGATTTCGTACATTGACAAATCAAACGCAAACGGAGCCTGATTCATGAATACATTAGGTGCGGCTAAATTAAGCTGCTCTTTCATCCATTTCATCAGGTTGAATACAGCTTCACGACCGATTTGCACACCCTTAGGTGCGCCGGTTGTTCCTGAAGTAAACATGATGTAAGCCAAATCTTTTTCAGCCAGCTCTACTTCTTCGTCAGTCTGCTTTTCAAAAGTTTGCGTTGCCGAACGGTACACAAAGCGTGCTTTCGACAGTTGGCAGATATTGTTCAGACGGCTTTCAGGATAAATACTATCCACCGGAATAAAAGGGATTTTGTTTAATAAGCAGGCATAAATTGCCACTGCAAAATCAATTTCTTTATGGCCGTGCAACACCAAAGGAATGTTTTTGGTAATATCTGCTATGCTTTTGTAAGCCTCGATAAATGTGGCTATTTTTACGCGCAACTCTTCCCAAGAACATTCCTGAGTATCATTAACTAACGCTTTTCCCGAAGTTTGGTTGAAACGGTATTCCAAAAAATCATCAAGATTTTGGAATTCATTTAATTGTTTCATGATTTAGCCTTTGTAATTATTTTCAACATATTGAATGATATTGGCTGAATTTGCCAAAATATCAACCAGTTGCTCAAACGGCAAATCAACATCAAATTTTTGTTTGATGGCCATAACCAAATCCATTGCGCTCACGGAATCAATAAGTCCTGTAGACAACAATTCTTCATTTGCTGACACTTGTTTTTGTGCAACTTGTGAAATCAACGCCAAAACTTCGTTAGATACTGACATGGTAAGATCCTTTTATTAAAATTGAAATGATAACGCTTTGCACCCTGTGCATAACACTGTGATTATCCCATATTTTTTTACTTTTCAGGTAACTAAATATACAATATCCAAATAAAGCAATCCCTCTTTGGCAACATTTACATCAGGCCATCTGAAAGCGTTTGTATTTTCAGCCAACCGGTTTCACGACTTCCAAACACAATTTTAATTAAGGAAAACCAATGACTATTCTTATTACCGGCGGTACCGGTTTTATCGGTTCTCATACCGTTGTTTCCCTGTTGAAATCAGGCTTTAATGCCGTGATTTTGGACAATTTGTGCAATTCGTCTGCCAACATCCTCCCACGCTTGGAAAAGATTACCGGCAAGTCTGTGCCTTTTTACCAAGGGGATATCCGTGATCGTGAAGTGTTGCGTCAAATCTTTGCAGAACACGATATTGATGCCGTCATTCATTTTGCCGGCTTGAAGGCAGTCGGCGAAAGCGTGGCCGAGCCAATGAAATACTATGACAACAATGTGTCGGGCAGCTTGGTTTTGGCTGAAGAAATGGCACGTGCCGGTGTATTTAAGATTGTGTTCAGCTCATCGGCTACGGTTTACGGCGATCCGGGCAAAGTGCCTTATACGGAAGATATGCAACCGGGGGATACGACCAGCCCTTACGGCACGTCTAAGTCTATGGTGGAGCGCATTTTGACGGATATCCAAAAGGCCGATCCGCGTTGGAGCGTGATTTTGTTGCGTTATTTCAACCCTATCGGTGCGCATGAAAGCGGTTTGATCGGCGAGCAGCCAAACGGTATCCCAAACAATCTGCTGCCTTATATCTGCCAAGTGGCTTCAGGCAAGCTGCCGCAATTGTCGGTTTTCGGCAACGACTACCCTACTCCCGATGGTACGGGTATGCGCGACTATATCCATGTGATGGATTTGGCGGAAGGCCATGTGGCGGCGATGCAGGCAAAAAGTGATGTTTCGGGCGTACACCTGTTTAATTTGGGTTCTGGACGTGCTTATTCGGTATTGGAAATCATCCGTGCCTTTGAGGCGGCCTCCGGCTTGACCATTCCGTTCCAAATCAAACCGCGTCGTGATGGCGATTTGGCCTGTTTCTACGCCGATCCTGCCTACACCAAAGCACAAACCGGTTGGGAAACCAAACGCGATTTGGCGCAGATGATGGAAGACTCATGGCGTTGGGTCAGCAACAACCCAAATGGCTACGACGATTAAGTTGACCTGATACGGGCCGTCTGAAAGAGATGTTTTCAGACGGCCTTTTTATCTGAAAAACACACATTCTGTCTGCTATAATCCGTTTATATTATTTTGACTATCCTCTGAAACTTATGAAAAAAATCCTTGTTACCGGCGGCGCGGGCTTTATCGGTTCTGCCGTTGTCCGTCATATTATCCAAAACACCCAAGACTCTGTCGTCAATGTCGATAAGCTGACTTATGCCGGCAATTTGGAATCTTTGACCGAGGTAGCCGATAATCCTCGCTATGCTTTTGAGCAAGTGGATATTTGCAACCGAGCCGAACTCGACCGCGTATTCGCACAACACCAGCCGGATGCCGTGATGCACTTGGCAGCGGAAAGTCATGTCGACCGCTCAATCGATTCGGCAGGCGAATTTATCCAAACCAATATCGTTGGCACATTCAATCTGCTTGAAGCGGCCCGCGCCTACTGGCAACAAATGCCGTCTGAAAAGCGCGAAGCCTTCCGCTTCCACCATATTTCCACCGATGAAGTCTATGGCGATTTGCACGGCACGGACGATTTGTTTACCGAAACCACGCCCTACGCGCCATCCAGCCCCTACTCTGCCTCTAAAGCGTCCAGCGACCACCTCGTCCGTGCATGGCTGCGCACCTACGGTTTGCCGACCATCGTAACCAACTGCTCCAACAACTACGGCCCTTACCACTTCCCGGAAAAACTCATTCCATTGATGATTCTGAACGCGCTCGACGGCAAACCGCTGCCCGTGTACGGCGACGGGATGCAAATCCGCGACTGGCTGTTTGTCGAAGACCACGCGCGCGCGCTGTATCAGGTTGTTACCGAAGGCATCGTCGGTGAAACCTACAATATCGGCGGCCACAATGAAAAAGCCAATATTGAAGTGGTCAAAACCATCTGCGCCCTGCTGGAAGAGCTTGTTCCTGAAAAACCTGCAGGTGTGGCGCGTTATGAAGATTTAATTACCTTCGTGCAAGACCGCCCCGGCCATGACGTGCGCTACGCCATCGATGCCGCCAAAATCGGCAGGGAGCTGGGCTGGAAACCGCAGGAAACGTTCGAATCCGGCATCCGCAAAACAGTACAATGGTATTTGAACAACAAAACCTGGTGGCAAAACGTATTGAACGGCAGCTATCGTCTGGAACGTTTAGGCACCGGAAAATAAGTTTTCAGACGGCCTGTTCCCATATTAGGCCGTCTGAAAATCACGCAAACACACACTACTCAGGAGAAAACCCATGAAAGGCATCATCCTTGCCGGCGGCAGCGGCACACGCCTCTACCCCATCACGCGCGGCGTATCCAAACAGCTGCTACCCGTGTACGACAAACCCATGATTTACTATCCCCTGTCCGTATTGATGCTGGCAGGAATCCGCGATATTTTGGTGATTACCACACCCGAAGACAACGCCTCTTTCAAACGCCTGCTCGGCGACGGCAGCGATTTCGGCATTTCCATCAGTTATGCCGTACAACCCAGTCCGGACGGTTTGGCACAGGCATTTATCATCGGTGAAGAATTTATCGGTAACGATAATGTCTGCTTGGTTTTGGGCGACAATATTTTCTACGGCCAATCGTTTACGCAAACATTGAAACAGGCCGCCGCCAAGACCCACGGCGCAACCGTATTTGGTTATCAGGTCAAAGACCCCGAGCGTTTCGGCGTCGTCGAATTTGACGAAAACTTCAACGCCCTGTCTATCGAAGAGAAACCGCAACAGCCCAAATCCGATTGGGCGGTAACCGGCTTGTACTTCTACGATCAACGCGTCGTCGAGTTCGCCAAACAAATCAAACCGTCCGCCCGCGGCGAATTGGAAATTTCCGACCTCAACCAAATGTATTTGGAAGACGGTTCATTGTCGGTGCAACTTTTGGGACGCGGTTTCGCATGGCTGGACACCGGCACCCACGAGAGCCTGCACGAAGCCGCTTCATTCGTCCAAACCGTGCAAAACATCCAAGACCTGCAAATCGCCTGCCTGGAAGAAATCGCTTGGCGCAACGGTTGGCTTTCTGATGAAAAACTGGAAGAGCTGGCGCGCCTGATGGCGAAAAACCAATACGGCCAATATTTGCTGCGCCTGTTGAAAAAATAATGTTTGAGGCCGTCTGAAACTTTTCAGACGGCCTTTAGATGAAAGATAAAACGATGAACATCATTGATACTGCCATTCCTGACGTAAAACTGCTTGAGCCCCAAATCTTCGGCGACGCGCGCGGCTTTTTTATGGAAACCTTCCGCGACGAGTGGTTCAAAACCCAAGTCTGCGACCGCACCTTCGTGCAGGAAAACCACTCCAAATCCAGCAAAGGCGTATTGCGCGGCCTGCACTATCAAACTGAAAACACACAAGGCAAACTCGTGCGCGTGATTGTCGGCGAAGTATTCGACGTAGCCGTCGATATGCGTAAAGACTCTCCCACGTTCGGCAAATGGGTAGGCGAGATCTTGTCCGCAGAAAACAAACGCCAACTGTGGGTACCCGAAGGTTTCGCTCACGGCTTCTATGTACTGAGCGACGAAGCCGAGTTCGTCTATAAATGCACAGACTATTACAACCCAAAAGCCGAACACTCGCTGATTTGGAATGATCCGACCGTCGGCATCGACTGGCCGCTGCAAGGCGAGCCGAACCTGTCGCCTAAAGACTTGGCAGGCAAAGTATTGGCCGAAGCCGTCACGTTTGAATGACTTCAAAACATAACAGAATCAAATGTTTCTATTTTGTAGTATTAGAAAGTTTCAAATGAATTTAAATAAAATTAGAAAATTTTTTAGAGAGCCCCATATTTTCTTTAGGGATTTTCTAAATAAACGCTTTCCTCCTTATAATGTAGAACAGCCTATTCCTGAAACTGAAGAATTTACTCTGATCAATGCAGATGCTAATCTTGCATCACTCACAGAAAATGTTTTGCCAAACTTTCCCATCGATGTTGTTTTTACTTGGGTCGACAATACCGATAAAGCATGGCAAGAACAGTATTACCGTACCCTGCAGCCCATTGATCAGAAAGATATCGGCCTGTATGCGACCGACCCTGCCCGCTTTTCCAACCATAATGAACTTTTTTATTCAGTACAGGCCGTACAGAAGTTTATGCCGTGGGTCCGCAATATTTTTATCGTAACGGCGGATCAAAAACCTAAATGGTTAGATGAAAACACCCATTCTAAAATTAAATTAATCAATCATTCGCAAATTATTGATGCCAAATACTTACCAACGTTCAATTCCCACGTCATTGAAGCAAACTTATATAAAATTCCAGATTTAAGTGAACATTTTATTTATTTCAATGATGATGTTTTCGTTGCAAGACCACTGACACCTAACCACTTTTTTGAAAATAATGGCTTGGCTTCCCTATTTGTTGCCAATAAAAGTTTTCAAAAAATGCGTCAACGGGGTCTAATCACACCAACATTGACCGCATCAGAACACGCATTAAAGCTCTTAAAAAGACATTATCCGACAATTAATATCAATACACCGTTGGTACATACTTACGTTCCACTACGGAAAACATCCTTTCAAAAAGCATGGTCATTATTTGAAGATGAAATAAATTCTTTTCTAAATAACAAGGTGCGCCATAATTCTGAACTTAATATGGCCAGTTTCTTGGTACCCTGGTTGATGTATCTTGACGGATATGCCACACCGAAACGTGAAATTTGCTACTATTTCAATATACGCAGTTCACACGCCCAGACTCAATATAAGAAATTGTTATTCAAGAAGAAATACCTTCATATGCCCCACTCCTTCTGCATTAACGATTCAAGCAGTAATAATGCGGATAAAAACTATGCCCTACATTTCCGAAATTTTATGGACACTTACTTTGAAATAGAGGCAGAATAAATTCTTACATTAATGATATTTGATAGATAACATAATAATTTAAAATGATTTTTTCAACATTCGGCCTATTTAGACAACGTCTCTTGCTAACCAAATTTTTAGATAAAATTTCAACGGATAAGACCGCATTATTTTGGGGCAAGAAACATCCCAAACGCAGAAAATTAGCACATATCTTAAGATTGCCCCTGCTCAATCTTGAAGACGGCTTTTTACGTTCAGTCGGACTGGGCGTCTCCGGTTATCCGCCCTACTCCATAGTCTATGACGACCTCGGCATCTACTACGACACCACCCGTCCTTCGCGTTTGGAACAACTGATTCTCGCTGCCGATACCATGCCGTCTGAAACCTTGGCTCAGGCGCGGCAGGCGATGGATTTCATCCTGCGACACCACCTATCCAAATACAACCACGCGCCCGAACTTTCAGACAATCATCCTTTACGTTCCCCATCCAAACCTGAAACCGTCCTCATCATCGACCAAACCTTCGGCGATATGGCCATCCAGTATGGCGGCGCAGACGCCTCTACGTTTGAACTGATGTTTCAGACGGCCTTGAATGAAAACCCGCAAGCCGATATCTGGGTTAAAACCCATCCCGATGTTTTGTGCGGCAAAAAACAAGGCTATCTGACCCAACTGGTGCAGCAACACCGCGTCCATCTTTTGGCAGAAGACATCAATCCGATTTCTTTGTTGCAAAACGTCGATAAAGTTTATTGCGTTACCTCGCAAATGGGTTTTGAGGCGCTTTTATGCGGCAAACCGCTGACCACCTTCGGCCTGCCGTGGTATGCCGGATGGGGCGTAAGCGACGACCGCCATCCTGAAATCAACCGCCTTGTTCAAACCCAACGTCGCGCCCCCCGCAACTTGCTACAGCTCTTCGCCGCAGCCTATCTGCAATACAGCCGCTACCTCAACCCCAATACCGGCGAAGCAGGCAGCCTCTTTGATGTCATCGACTATCTGGCGACGGTCAAACGCAAAAACGACAAATTGCGTGGCGAATTGTATTGCGTCGGCATGTCTTTGTGGAAACGCGCGGTTGCCAAACCGTTCTTTAACGTACCCTCATGCCGTCTGAAATTTATTTCCTCCACCCAAAAACTGGCCGGGGTTAAACTGTCCGACGATGCACGCATCCTTGCCTGGGGCAACGGCAAAGAGGCCATCGTCCGTTTTGCCGAACAACGCCACATCCCCCTGCTGCGTATGGAAGACGGCTTTATCCGTTCGGTCGGACTCGGTTCTAATTTAGTCCCGCCGCTGTCGCTCGTTACCGACGATATGGGCATTTATTTCAACGCCGAAACCCCGTCCCGTCTTGAACATATCCTGCAAAACCAAGACTTCGACAATCAAGACTTTCAGACGGCCTTGAAGCTGCAAAAAATGCTGACCGAAAACCACATCAGCAAATACAACGTCGGCAGCTCGAACTTTACCGCCCCATCAACCGACAAAACCGTAATCCTCGTTCCCGGCCAGGTTGAAGACGATGCGTCTATCCGCTACGGTTCGCCCAAAATCTACCGCAATCTGGATTTGCTCCGTACCGTACGCGAACGAAACCCCGACGCCTATATCATCTACAAACCGCATCCCGATGTAGTCAGCGGTAACCGTATCGGCCATATCTCCCCTGAAGATACGGCACGATATGCCGACCAAACCGCCGAACAGGCCGACATCCTGACTTGTCTCCAACACGCAGACGAAGTTCACACCATGACTTCGCTGACCGGTTTTGAAGCCTTGTTGCGCGGCAAAAAAGTCAGCTGCTACGGCCTGCCTTTTTACGCAGGCTGGGGGCTTACCCAAGATCTGCTTCCCATTCCGCGCCGCAGCCGCAGGCTTGAGCTTTGGCAGCTGATTGCAGGCACGCTCATCCACTATCCCGACTACATCCACCCCGAAACCCATCAGGCCATCAATGCGGAAATCGCAGCCCAAATCCTGATACGACAAAAAAATATGCAAAAAAACAACAACGGATTACATCGCGGGTACTTTTCCAAAAAATTAGGTAAAATCAAACAACTATATCGATCTTTTAAATAAATGCCATCAAAATTAACAATACGTCATAAACCGGCTTCAATTGCGGCATCATTGCTTTTGCATCGTTAATACGCTTGGCGTATGCTTAAAAATTCAACCCAAAACTATTACACAAAAAACAAAATCACATTGCGACATGAAACAGCCCGTCCTCCAAAACAACCTGCAAAACTTACTTGAAAGCGCAGAAAACATCCTGCTGCTTCAAGGCCCTGTCGGCGATTTTTTTCAGCGCCTCGCCGGCTGGCTGACCGCAAACGGCAAAACCGCGCATAAATTCAACTTTAATGCAGGCGACGACTATTTTTATCTGCCCACTCAAGCTCATACCGTTGTTTTTAACGACAGCTACGATGCCTTTCCTGAGTTTTTGCAAGAATACATCGTTCAACATCACATCCAGGCGGTTGTCTGCTTTGGCGACACACGCCCTTATCACGTCATCGCAAAACGCATTGCAAACGAAAACCAAGCCAGTTTCTGGGCGTTTGAAGAAGGCTATTTCCGCCCCTACTACATCACCTTAGAAAAAGACGGCGTCAACGCATTTTCTCCGTTGCCACGCCGTGCCGACTTTTTTCTGGAACAATTCCCCAAACTGGCCCGGCAAGAATACAAAGCGCCGACACCGGTACGCGGCGGGTTTACGCCTATGGCCAAAAATGCCGTCCGTTACTATATCGAATTGTTCCGCAATCCGAACAAGTACCCGAACTACATCCACCACCGCGCATCCAATGCCGGCCATTACCTCAAACTGTGGTCAATCTCCATCCTCAAGCGTTTGAACTACTATATTGAAGACATCCAAATCGCCAAACGCGTGGAGGCGGGCAAATACGGCAAGTTTTTTATTGTTCCCTTGCAGGTATTCAACGACAGCCAAGTCCGCATCCATTGCGACTTTTCCAGCGTCCGCAGCTTCCTGCTCCATGTTTTGGCCTCCTTTGCCGCACACGCGCCTGCCGATACCAACCTCATCATCAAGCATCATCCGATGGACCGCGGCTTTATCGACTACTCGCGCGACATCAAACGCTTTATCAAAAAACACCCCAAACTCAAAGGCCGTATCACTTACGTCCATGATGTCCCCCTGCCCGTTTTCCTACGTCACGGCCTCGGCATGGTTACCATCAACAGCACCAGCGGCCTGTCCGGCTTGATCCACAACATGCCAGTCAAAGTCCTCGGCCGCGCCCATTACGACATTCCCGGCATAACCGACCAAAATACCTTGGCAGAATTTTGGAATCATCCGACGCCGCCTGACAGCGACCTGTTCCATGCCTACCGTATGTACCACCTCAACGTAACCCAAATTAACGGCAACTTCTACAGTCAGGTGTTTTTCCCCAACAAAAAAACCTCCGACTCTTCCACTCCGACAACCTGACTTAGCAAAAATAATTCAGGCCGTCTGAAAAACATTTCAGACGGCCTGAAACAATCAACATCCCAGCCGCCGTCATGGTAAACAAACCATAAAAAACCGCATTTATCATTAACAATAAATTACAAAAACAGTATAATGACCGAGCTGTCATGAACGCATGCCGACTCAAGCCGAAAGCTTTGTAACGCACTGAATAGAGATGTTTTCCCAGGAAAATAATACAACAAGCCAAACATCTTTAAAGGCAGGCCGCTAAGGCAACTGCAAAACTGTGCCGAGCCCTATTTTTTTACAAAGCCATCGACCGGCATTGCCGCCTATATGCCGCAGCACCCGTCTTCCACTTTATCCACCCGCAAACCATGACCGCCGCTCCTGAAATCCTCTACCGGCAAGCCGCCGCCCTTTTGGAACAATCCCATACCGCCCAAGCCCTGCCCCTGTTGCAACAGGCGGCAGAGCAGGGTTATGCGGAAGCTGCTTTCGTATTGGGCAACCATCTGCTGCAAAACGGCCAACCGGAGCAGGCACTTTCATGGTTGGAAGCCGCCGCGGTCCAACGCCATCCCAAAGCACTCTTCTCCCTGCTGCAACAGCGCGAACACAACGGCACCCCGACCGGACAGCTTCTTAACGAATACGCCTGGCTGGGTGAGCAGGGGCACCCAGAAGCCCAATTAATCCTCATGCGTTACCACGCGCAACGCAACGATCCACAATCACTCTACTGGGCGGAGCTTTCCGCCGCCCGATATGCCGCGCCCGCGTATTACCATCTGGCACGCCATCATCAACGCCAAGGCGACTTTGCGACAGCCGTCGAACAATACGAAAAAGCGGCCGCCCTCGGCGTGACTGCCGCCTGTTGGCAACTCGGTCAAATCTACTTCTACGGCACAGGTATCAGCCCCGACCACGCACAAGCCGAACAATACCTCGAACAAGCCGCGCAAGCCGGCCACATCGCCGCACAAACCCTGCTGGCCGACCTTCTTGCCGCCCAACGCCGACCCGAAGCCTTGGAATGGTATCGTCGTGCCGCCGACAAGGAACAAGCGGAAGCTCAAGCCAAGCTGGCCCAATACGCCCTGACCGGCGAACTTTCCGAACGAGACCCGTTCCAAGCGGCACGCTACGCCAAAGCCGCCGCCGAGAAAAACCATCCCGAAGCCTTGAAAATCATGGGCGACCTCTACCGCTACGGCCTCGGCATCAAAGCCGACAACCATGTCGCACATGATTACTACCACCGTGCCGCCGCGCTGGGTTCTGCCGCCGCCGCACAAAAACTCATCAGCGATGCCGCGCTGTACCATCCGCAACAATACGAACAAATCAAAACAGCCGCCCTGCAACAGCAACAAACCGAGACTGCATACCGTTTGGCGGAAGCACAAGCCCGCGCCATCGGCCGTCCTGCCGACTACAATGCCGCGCGCAAAAATTACATGGAAGCGGCCGAGTTCCATCATAAAAATGCGGCGGCGGCCTTAGGCCGCATCTACCATTACGGCCTCGGTACGGCGCAAGACCCTCGTGCAGCCGCCCACTGGTACGCCATCGCTGCCGAACAAAACCACCCTTCCGCCCAATACCACCTCGCCTGTTTCTACTATCACGGGCAAGGTGTAAGCTGCCATGTTCCGACTGCCTGCTACTGGCTGCAGGCCGCCATCGGCAACGGGCATACCTCGGCCGGGTTATTAACATCCCTCTTAGAACAATGGCGCCGCGAAGCGCATCATGCCATCGGGGAAAAGGCCGTCTGAAAAGATTTACACACGCATTTTTTGACAATCTTTAACTATTCCCCTAATATTTGCCAGTTATTTTTCACGGACAAGCCATCGTTTTCATTTCTTTCCGGAAACACCTTGTCCGCGCATCAATACCATGACACTCGGCGGATAACGCCAAGCGTTGAAACACACTACATCCGGAAAGAAACGGATACTCGGAAAAACATTTCTAGGAGGTGAAACAACATGGAATGGGAATTCAACAGTTATTACACACTGATTGCCGCCACGCTCGTGTTGCTGGTTGGTAAATTTCTGGTTCAAAAAATCAAATTCTTACGAGACTTCAATATTCCCGAGCCGGTCGCCGGCGGTCTGGTTGCCGCTATCGTCCTGTTCGCCATGCACGAAGCCTACGGCGTCAGCTTCAAATTTGAAAAACCGCTGCAAGATGCGTTCATGCTTATCTTCTTTACATCCATCGGTTTGAGCGCCGACTTCTCCCGTTTGAAAGCAGGCGGTTTGCCTTTGGTTATCTTTACCGCCGTGGTGGGTGCATTCATCATCGTCCAAAACTTCGTCGGTGTCGGTTTGGCAACAGCATTGAATCTGGATCCACTGATTGGCCTGATTACCGGTTCGATTACCCTGACTGGTGGTCACGGTACCGCCGGCGCATGGGGTCCTGACTTTGAAAGCAAATTCGGCCTGACCGGCGCAACCGGCTTGGGTATGGCTTCCGCCACCTTCGGCTTGGTATTCGGCGGCCTGATCGGCGGTCCCGTTGCCCGTCGCCTGATCAACAAAATGGGTCGCAAACCTCTGGAAACAAACAAAAAACCAGTTGACAACGACCAAACCGACGACGTCTTCGAAAAAGCACAACGTACCCGTCTGATTACGGCTGACTCCGCTGTCGAAACACTCGCGATGTTTGCCGCATGTTTGGCTTTTGCCGAAATCGTCGACGGCTACGACAAAGCCTTCTTCGACCTGCCTAAATTCGTATGGTGTCTGTTTGCCGGCGTGGTCATCCGCAACGTCCTGACTGCAACCTTCAAAGTCAATATGTTCGACCGCGCCATCGACGTATTCGGTAACGCCTCCCTGTCGCTCTTCCTCGCCATGGCCCTTCTGAACCTGAAACTGTGGGAATTGACCGGTCTGGCAGGCCCGGTAACCATCATCCTGGCCGTACAAACCGTCGTGATGATTCTGTACGCAACCTTCGTTACCTACGTCTTCATGGGCCGCGACTACGACTCCGCCGTCTTGGCAGCCGGCCACTGCGGTTTCGGTTTGGGTGCTACCCCGACTGCCGTTGCCAACATGCAGTCCATTACCCAAACTTTCGGCCCTTCGCACAAAGCCTTCTTGATTGTGCCTATGGTGGGCGCGTTCTTCGTTGACCTGCTCAACGCCGCCATCCTCTCCGGCTTCGTCAGCGTCATCAAAGGCTGATACGTCCGACATAGAAAAGCACTTGCCGCATTTACTTGCTGCAAGTGCTTTTGCTATGATAGGCACGTCAGGCCGTCTGAAAGGCCGTCACCTTCAGGAGTACACATGTACAAAAAAACCGCTTCCGTATTGATTTTAAGCACAATTCTGCTTGCCGCATGCAGCAAAGAAGAGCCCAAAGCCGCACTTGATTGCGCCCAACCGGCCACACTGCAAAACATCCGTACCACCATCGAAGACACCCTCAAACAACAAGCGCGCTCCTTCGCCCGCAATGACAACCGCCAATTCGTCGATGCCGACAAAATCATCGCCGCCGGCCTCGAATTAGAAACCCTGCTTGAAGACCCCAAAGAAACCGAAGACGACGGCAAAGCCATCTGCCGCGCCAACCTCAAAATCCGTATTCCCGACACCATCCTCAAAACGGCCATAGACAACAGCCCGCTGATTTACGGCAGCACCCCGTTGGCCGACATGCTCGAACAAAAACTGATGGGCAGCAACCTGACCTTTGAAAACAACACGTTCAGCACCACTCTGCTCTACACCCCCGACAAAGACGGCAAACCGGTTTTCGAAGACAATACCCTGAGTTCCACCGCCCAAACCCTTTCCGCCACCCTGCTGCCCTACGGCGTGAAAAGCATCGTCATGATAGACGGCAAACCCGTGTCCAAAGAGCAGGCCATCAAACTGCTGCAAAACCAAAACACGGAAGAACCGCCCACCCTCAATCCGCAAGACATCCTTGAAAACAACGCCGCCAGCCAGGCTGCCGGCCTGACCGATGACGGCGACGATTCAGATTACGAAGTCCTGCGCCCCGACCATGAAACCCAACGCAACGAGCCGCCCGGCCTCAGCCAAAGCGAACTTGACAACGCGCGCGCGCAAAACCGTCAGGCGGACGGCGAGATCAACGACCTCTGGGGCGGCATGGACAGCGACGTCAAACAACAAATCCTCGGCGAACAACGCGCCTGGATTCAAAGCAAAAAACTCAACTGCCAACAAGCCGCCGCGTCCGCAGACAACGCCGCACAAGCAGAATACCTGCGCCTGCAGTGTGAAACCCGCATGACCCGCGAACGCACGCAATACCTGCGCGGCTATTCCATCAACTAAAACCGATAAGGCCGTCTGAACATTCAGACGGCCTGCACGAAAGCACATCACATCATGCAATACCGAATCCACCGTGAAGGCGATGCCCAAAACACACCCTCTTCAGCCTCCACCCCCATCGACAACTGGGAGCGCAACACCCTGCGTGAAGTTCTCCTCGCCGCCTACCAAGAACAACGCCGCGCCCGCATTTGGCGCAATATCTGGCGCGGCGTCGCCGTCCTCATCTTCCTCAGCCTGATTTTCGGCCTTGCGGAAGAAGAAGGAAAAACCACATCGGTCCAAGCCCGCAGCGAACACACCGCCGTTATCGACCTGACCGGCGAAATCGGCAACGACATCGACGACCAAGTCCAAATCCTGCGCGACAGCATGGAAGCCGCCTACGAAAACGGCAACGCCAAAGCCATCATCATCCGCGCCAACAGCCCCGGCGGTTCGCCTGTCGTGTCCAGCATAGCCTTTAACGAAGTCCGCCGCCTCAAAGCCGAACACAAAGACATCCCCGTTTACCTCGTTGCCGAAGACATGTGCGCTTCCGGCTGCTATTACATTGCCGCCGCAGCCGACAAAATTTATGCCGACCCTTCCAGCATCGTCGGCAGCATCGGTGTGATCGGCGGCGGTTTCGACTTTACCGGCCTGATGGACAAAGCCGGTGTCAAACGCCGTCTGAAAACCGCCGGCAGCAACAAAGGCATGGGCGACCCTTTCACGCCTGAAACGCCGGCACAAACCCAAATTTGGGAAACCATGTTGGGCGATATCCACCAAGAATTCATCAAAGCCGTCAAACTCGGCCGCGGCGCAAGGTTGAAAGACAAACAGTATCCCGACGTTTTCAGCGGCCGCATCTATACTGGCAAAGAAGCCAAACAGGTTGGCCTGATTGACGACTTCGGCAGCATTTACAGCGTTGCCCGCGATGTCGTCAAAGCCCCCGAGCTGGTCAACTACACGCCGCAAGACGATTTCAGCAAAATGCTCAGCCGCCGCTTCGGTGCGGAAGTGAAGGCCAAAGTCAAAGAAACTTTGTCTGAAATTTGGTAAACCAAAAAACTCAAAGGCCGTCTGAAACCCTAAACATCTGGGTTTCAGACGGCCTTGTTATATATGGTTTTTACAATAAAACGCTGATTATTGTCCAAACACTCATCGTCTTTATCAACCAACAGGCAAATATTTCCTGATGATGCTCTTACAGGAACACTTTACGCCGACAAACAATCAAACCTCCACGCTTCAGACGGCCTGTTTCTGCATATTGTGCGCCATATCGAGCGCGGCGCGGACAGCGGTCATCAGGCTGCCGGAATCGGCTTTGCCCGTGCCTGCCAAATTCAAGGCCGTGCCATGATCGACGGAGGTGCGGATAAAGGGCAGGCCGAGGGTAATGTTCACGCCTTCGCCGAAACCGGCGTATTTGAGCACAGGCAACCCTTGGTCGTGATACATGGCGAGGACGGCATCGGCATCTTTAAGCAGGAAGGGTTGGAACACGGTATCGGCCGGATAAGGGCCGCGCGCGTCTATGCCTTCGGCCTGCAGGGCATGAAGCGCCGGAATAATGGTGTCGATTTCTTCGTGTCCCAAATGACCGCCTTCGCCGGCGTGGGGATTGAGGCCGGTAACAAGGATAACCGGTTTGGCTATGCCGAACTTATGGCGCAGGTCGTGTTCAAGAATGCGGACAACCGACTCGATTAAAGGCTTCGTGATGGCGGCGGAAATGTCTTTCAGCGACAGATGGGTGGTCACCAATGCCACACGCAGGCCGCCGCCGGTCAACATCATGACGACTTGTTCGGTATGGCTTTTTTCGGCGAGGTATTCGGTATGGCCGCTGAAAAAGCCGTTGCCTGCGTGGGCATCGTTGATGATGCCTTTATGCAGCGGCGCGGTCACCATACCGGCAAACAGGCCGTCTGAAATGCCCTGATACGCCGTATCCAGCAGCCGGAGCACATACGCGGCATTGGCAGGATTGAGTTCGCCCGCCCGACATTCGGCAGCTAAAGGAATATGCAGGACTTCGAGTTCGCCCTTGGGCAACGGATCGGCCGCTTGGGCTTGGAAATCGCGCAGGATAACGGATTTGCCGAGCTGTTCGGCCCTTTGCGCCAACAGGTTTTTATCGCACAAAACAACGGGGCGGCAAGGAAGGTCGGCGAAAGCCAAATCAAGGCAGATGTCGGGGCCGATGCCGGCCGGTTCGCCGGAAGTGATGGCGAGGATGGGAGCAGTCATGGTGTTTCTCGGTATGGTTTACAGTATTTAGACAACGTCAGGCAAAATGCCTGCTCTATTTTTGCAGATTAACACAAATACAAAAAGGCCGTCTGAAAACAGTTTTTGCTTGGTCAAACTGTTTTCAGACGGCCTTGTCTGTTTACCGTTTCAAATTAAGAACGACGGCCGATCATGCGGTACAAAACGTCGTGGCCTTGAATGCGGTGGACGACGACCATGGCGATGTGGCCGGCGACCAGCGCGAAGAGCAGCCAGCCGAGTTTGCCGTGCGCCATGTTGCCGAGGTTGGCCATCCATTCGATTTTTTCAGGCGAACCCTGCATCACTTGGACGCCGAATACTTTCAACGGGCCGCGGCCGCTACCGTATTGGCGGATCATGCCGATAACGGGAACGGCAAGCATGAGGACGTAAAGGGCAAGGTGGCCGGCTTTGGCGGCAAAGCTGTCGGCGGCAGGACGTTTGGATGCATTGAGCAAGGCCCAAACAATGCGCACGATAATCACCAGCAGCGTGATGAAACCGATGGATTTGTGTACGCCGAAGAGTGCGCCGACCCATTCTTCGCCGTCATAAATGGTCCAGATGGAGATGGTGGTCAGGATGCCGATGAAACCGAGTACGGTCAGCCAGTGCAATGCGCGCGAGACGGTATCATAGGTTTGGGGGCGTGTAGTGGTCATAATGTTTCCTTATTTTTGATTTATTTGATTTTTTGAAGCGGCGGATTGTATCAAAAATGCCCAACCAATTATATTGCCTTTTTGAAGACATTTCGTAAATGTTTGAAAATTTTGAATAAACATCAGTTTTATCCGTCAGGCTGCCCAGGCCGTCTGAAAACAAGGGCAGGAATACCACCTTCTGCGCCGAACTCGGGCTAAAATAGGCGTTTTTATTCTCGGGTACGCATCGATGCAGGTTTGGATTCGGCGGTGTGCGCTGTTGCTGCTGCCTTTGGGTTTCTTGGCGGTCATGGTGGCCGCGCCTTTGCTGTCGCTGGCGTTTTACGACGGCGAGGGTGCTTGGGCGGAAGTGGTGGCAGACGACTATATGCGCCTGCGCTTGGGCTGGACGGTGGCGCAGGCAGTTTTGACCTGCGTCTTGGTTACAGCTTTGGGCGTGCCTGCGGCATGGGTGCTGGCGCGGATGGATTTTGCCGGACGGCGTATGGTTTTGCGTCTGCTGATGCTGCCTTTCGTGATGCCGACTTTGGTGGCGGGCATGGGCGTGCTGGCCTTGTTTGGCGCACACGGCATACTGGCGGCAGGTTGGCAGGACACGCCGTGGCTGCTGATTTACGGCAATGTGTTTTTCAACCTGCCGGTTTTGGTGCGCTCGGCGTATCAGGGATTTGTGCGTGTGCCGCAGGCGCGGTTGCTCTCGGCGCAATCGTTGGGCGCAGACGCGTGGCGGCGGTTTGTCTGGGTCGAATGGCCGGTGGTGCGTGCATGGGTCGCCGGCGGCGCGTGCCTGGTGTTTTTATATTGTTTTTCAGGCTTCGGGCTGGCCTTGCTGCTCGGCGGCGAGCGTTTTGCAACGGTAGAAGTGGAAATCTACCGGCTGGTGGCGTATGAGTTGGACATGGCGCGTGTGTCGGTGTTGGTGTGGTTGGTGCTGGCGGCTACGGCGGCGGCAGGCGGTTTGTATGCGTATTGGAGCAAGCGTGTGGCGGTGGATAAATCAGTCTCGCCTTTGCCTCCGCGCGCGCCGGTACGGGCTTGGGAAAAATGGCTGACGGCAACGGTATTGGCCATGTTGGTGCTGTGCTGCCTGCTGCCTTTGGCGGCGGTGTGGCTCAAGGCGGCAGCGGCAGGCTCTTCGTGGGCGGTTTTGCTGGAAGCGCAAACGTGGGCGGCTGCGTGGAACACCGTCCGTTTTTCTGCGGCAGCCGTGGCGGCAGCGACGGTTTTGGGCGTGCTGTATGCGGCGGCGGCACGGCAAATGGCGTGGTTGCGCGCGCTGATGTTTTTGCCGTTTATGGTGTCGCCCGTGTGCATCGCGTTTGGTGTTTTGCTGCTCTATCCGCAATGGACGGCTTCGCTGTGGCTGCTGACGGCGACTTATGCGCTGTTGGCGTATCCGTTTGTGGCCAAAGACGTATTGGCCGCGTGGGACGGTTTGCCCAAAGATTATGCTGCGGCGGCGCGCACCATGGGCGCAAACGGTTTTCAGACGGCCTGTTATGTAACCGCACCTTTATTAAAACCAGCTTTGCGGCGCGGCCTGACCTTGGCTTCGGCAACGTGTATCGGCGAATTTGCAGCCACATTGTTCCTGTCGCGCCCCGAATGGCAGACGCTGACCACCTTGATTTACGATTATCTCGGGCGCGCCGGTGCGGACAATTACGGACGGGCGATGGTGTTGACGGCGGTATTGACTGCTTTGGCTTTGACGGCATTTTTGCTGGTGGACGAAGCGGAAGGACAAAAGGCCGTCTGAACGCGTTCGGTTTCAATTTCCTCCCTTCCCATGCGCCATTGCGGCCTGTATCGAAAATTGATTGAATCCGCTATATAATTTGTTTTTAACCGTACCCAACACGACCTATCATGACCGACTTAGAAACCAAACGCCTTGAAACCCAAGCCATGCTGGACAATGCCGACTTGCTGTTTGACCAAGAACAATGCCGCGCGGCCTTGCAAAAAGTTGCCGACGACATTACCCGCGACTTGGCCGACAAATACCCCCTGCTGCTGCCTGTCATGGGTGGCGCGGTGGTGTTTACAGGACAGCTGCTGCCGCTGTTGCGCTTCCCTCTGGACTTTGACTACGTCCACGTTTCCCGCTACGGCGACAAACTCGCGGGCGGCGCGTTCAACTGGAAACGCATGCCCGACCCCGAGCAAATCAAAGGCCGTCATGTCGTCGTTTTGGACGACATCTTGGACGAAGGCCACACCATGGCCGCCATTCAGGAAAAACTGTTGGAAATGGGCGCGGCAAGCTGCCGTGCGGCCGTATTTGCCAACAAACTGATCGACAAAGAAAAACCGACCAAAGCCGACTATATCGGTTTGGACGTGCCCAACCGCTACGTCTTCGGCTACGGCATGGACGCCGCCGGCTGCTGGCGCAACCTCGGCGAAATCTACGCCTTAAACAACAAATAAAACCAAGGCCGTCTGAAAGGTTTTCAGACGGCCTCAAACCAACACTAGGAACACATCATGATCGGCCTGCTTATCATCACGCACGAAACCATAGGCGAAGCCTACCAAGGGCTGACCCACCATTTCTTCCCCAACGGCTTTCCCGAAAACGTCCGTATTCTCGGCGTTCAGCCCAATGAAGACCAAAACGACATCATCAATAACGCCATCGCCGCCTTGCAGGAATTTCCCGACAACCGCGGCGTACTGATCATGACCGACATCTTCGGCGCCACCCCGTGCAACGCCGCACGCCGGCTGGTGCGCGAAAACAAATCCGCCATCCTGACCGGCCTCAACGCCCCGATGATGATTAAAGCCATCCAATACTCATCACAAGCCGAAAACCTCTCCGACTTCACCGAAACCGTCAAAGAAGCCGCCATCCGGGGCATTTTCGCCATTACATCCGCACCCGAAGACCTGGTGTGCAAAGAAAACGGCTAAGGCCGTCCGAAAACATTTACTTTACAAACATTTAGGGGACATCCATGCTCAAACAAGAAATCGAAATCATCAACAAACTCGGCCTGCACGCACGCGCCTCCAGCAAATTCACCCAAACCGCCTCCCAATTCCAAAGCGAAGTCTGGGTTACTAAAAACGGCAACCGCGTCAACGGCAAAAGCATCATGGGCCTGATGATGCTGGCCGCCGCCAAAGGCACCGTGATTGAGCTGGAAACAGACGGCGCAGACGAAGCCGCCGCCATGCAGGCATTGACCGACCTCATTAACGACTACTTCGGCGAGGGCGAATAATGAGCATCGTCCTACACGGTGTGGCCGCGGGCAAAGGCATTGCCATCGGCCACGCCCACCTCATCACGCGCGGCGCGGCGGAAGTTCCCCAATACGACATCGATCCCGACAAGCTCGAGGCCGAAGTCGCCCGTTTTGACAACGCCATCAAAGCCACGCGCAAAGAATTGGAACAATTGCGCAGCGCGATTCCCGAAAACGCCCCGACCGAATTGGGCGCGTTCATTTCCCTGCATCTCATGCTGCTGACCGACGTTACCCTCTCGCGCGAACCCATCGACATTTTGCGCGAGCAGAAAATCAACGCCGAATGGGCATTGAAACAACAAAGCGACAAGCTCGCCGCCCAGTTCGACAGCATCGACGACGACTACCTGCGCGAACGCAAACAGGACATGCTCCAAGTCGTCCGCCGCATCCACAACAACCTTGTCGGCCAAAGCAACGAAATCAACCTCGCCGGCAACCTGTTTGACGACACCGTCCTCATCGCGCACGACCTCTCGCCTGCCGATACCGTACTATTCAAAGAGCAGCACATCACCGCCTTCGTAACCGATGCCGGCGGCCCGACCAGCCACACCGCCATCTTAGGCCGCAGCCTCGACATCCCGTCCGTCATCGGCCTGCACAACGCCCGCAAACTCATCACCGAAAACGAAATCGTCATCGTCGACGGCATCAACGGCGTCCTCATCATCGATCCCGACGAAGTCGTCCTCAACGAATACCGCCGCCTCGCCCGCGAATACCGCAGCCACAAGCGCGAACTCAACAAAATCAAAAAAACCGCTGCCACCACGGCCGACGGCATCAACATTGAGTTGCTCGCCAACATCGAATCCGCCGAAGACATCAAAGCCCTGCACAACTTCGGCGCAGACGGCGTCGGCCTGTTCCGCAGCGAATTCCTCTACCTCAACCGCGACAACATGCCGACCGAAGACGAACAATACGAAGTCTATGCCGGCATCGTCAAAAAACTCAAAGGCAAAAACATCACCATCCGCACCGTCGATTTGGGTGTCGATAAGAATCCGCGCTGGTTCGGCCAAAACAGCACGCCCAACGGCAGCCTCAACCCCGCGCTCGGACTGACCGGCATCCGTTTGTGTCTCGCCGAGCCGGTCATGTTCCGCACCCAAATGCGCGCCATCCTCCGCGCCGCCGCCCACGGCCCCGTGCGCATGATGTGGCCGATGATTACATCCATTTCCGAAGTGCGCCAATGCCTTATCCACCTGGACACAGCCCAACGCCAGTTGACCGAACGCGGCGAAACCTTCGGCCCGGTCAGCATCGGCTGCATGATCGAAATCCCGTCCGCCGCCATGACCGTCGGCAGCATCCTCAAGCTCGTCGACTTCGTTTCCATCGGCACCAACGACCTGATTCAATACCTCCTGTCGGTCGACCGCGGCGACGACAGCGTCAGCCACCTCTACCAACCCGGCCACCCTGCCGTCCTCAAAACGCTGCAACACATCATCCGCACCGCCAACCGCATGGAAAAAGGCGTCTCCATCTGCGGCGAAATGGCCGGCGATACCGTCTTTACCCGCCTATTGCTCGGCATGGGCTTGCGCCGATTCTCCATGAACCCCAACAACCTGCTTTCGGTTAAAAACATCATCCTGCACAGCCACACCGGCCATCTTGAAAACGATGCCGCCAAAATCCTGCGCTGCGAAGACCCGGAAAAAGCCGAGAAACTGATTAAAATCCTCAACCAAAGCGAACAGGCGGAATCACAGGCCGTCTGAATCTCTAAAAAGGGCGTGTTTCGATACACGCCCTTTTTATTTTTCCCCATTTTGGGTTGACACCCGATTCCCCTCAAGCCTTTCCCTATTTCGCCATTTCAAAAACCAACCTTTTTCACTTTTCCCAAACACTGCTTACAGGCCGTCTGAAAAATATAGGGCGCAAGTGAAATAAAACTTTTATCCCCACACCAAAGGCCGTCTGAACCCCGATTACAAGGTTTCAGACGGCCTTGTTTTCAACCGGATACCTTTTATTTTTGCAATAAAAAACCCTTTGCCTATCCATTTCAGCTACTGCCCACTATGGATTTAGGCACACCATACTCGTCCTTTTAACTAGGTCTTCAGTACACTCAATCCTTATATCAACACTATTCCTTCGTTTAATGATGCAACTTTTTATTCCGAAACATGTCTATCCTTTCGTTTAACTTGAAAAAATACCCAATACCTTGTAAATTTACTAAAAGATAGTAATTATCATCATATTCTAAAGGAATGATTCATGAGATTTACGCAACTTTCTGCCTTGATTGCCACCGTCGCTTTATCCGTCGGCTCCGTATCCGCTTTTGCCAAACCCGTTCAGCTGACCGATACCGTCGGCCGTAAGGTAACCGTCGACCTGCCAGCCAAACGTGTGGTTTTAGGCTTCTACTACCAAGACTACATGGCCATCGGCGGCAAAACCGCGCTGGACAACGTTGTCGGTTTTTCCAAAGCAGTTTGGGCCGACTGGGCGCCGCCGAGCTGGGCGGCATTCAGCAAAGCCGTGCCTAAGTTGAACCAGCTTGCCGACGTGGGCGAAGTGGAAGTCGGCACTTTCTCGATTGAGAAAGTATTGGCATTGAAACCCGATTTGCTGGTTTTGGCCGAATGGCAATACAAGGCTTTGGGTTCCGATCTCGACCGCATCAACAAAGCCGGCATCCCCATCGTCGTGTTGGACTACAACGCGCAAACAGTGGCCAAACACGTTCAATCGACCAAACTCATCGGCACATTGACCGGCCAGCAGCAAAAAGCCGACAAACTGGCGGCGGATTACAAACGCGTTGCCGACACCATCCAAGCGCGCGTGCAAAAGGCCAACCTGCCCAAGCCTAAAGTCTATGTCGAGTTCGGCAACAAAGGCCCTGCCGAACACAGCGTTACCTTCGGCAAGAGCATGTGGGGTTCGATGGCGACACTGGTCGGCGGCAACAATATCGCCGCTTCTTCGGTTGAATTCTACGGCCCGATCAACCCTGAAAAAGTATTGGCTGCCAAACCCGATGTGATCGTGATTACCGGCCGCGAAACTGAATTGAAGAAAAACCCTGCCGCCATGGTGATGGGCTGGGACATTCCGAAAGCCGAAGCGGAAAAACGCTTGGCCGGTTTTGCCAAACGCGCCGGCTGGGCTAACCTGCCTGCGATTAAAAACAACCGCCTCTACGCCGCCTACCACGCCAATTCGCGCACGCTGTCCGACAGCGCGTCAATTCAGTTTATGGCCAAAGCGATTTATCCGCAGTTGTTTAAGGATTTCAACCCTGAGAAGACCTATCTGGACTTCTACCGCCAAAACCTGCCCGTCGTACCGAGCGGCACGTTCTACCTCTATCCGAAAGGACAATAAGGTAGTTTAGATTTTCAGACGGCCTTTTAAATCGGAAGGCCGTCTGAAATTTTTGCGGAAGAAAAAGGCAAACCCGTTCTCCCCTTTATCAACATTCTTTTTTAAAGGTTTGAAACATGAATGATTCGGTTGTCGCCGAGATTGTGAAAAACCAGCGCAAGTTGGAAGGCAAGCGTTGGTTGATTGTGTTGATGTTTTTAATCATCGCGGCAGTCAGCTTCTTATTCGACATCGCCACCGGCCCGGCGATGACGGACACGCTGCCTGTCGGCGAAGTGGTCAATGTTTTGCTGGGCAAACCCGAAGTCGATGAAATGAACCGCCTGATTGTGATGGATTTGCGCCTGCCGATTGCGGTGATGGCGCTGGTGGTCGGTGCGGCTTTGGGTGTCGGCGGTGCGGAGATTCAGACGCTCTTGAATAACCCGATGGCCAGCCCTTATACGCTGGGCTTGGCGGCGGCGGCAGGTTTGGGCGCGTCGGTGGTGATTGCGTTCGGCGGTTTCGGACTGCCTGAAACGGTCGCCGTCCCCATCGGCGCGTTTGTGATGACCATGCTGGCTTCGGGCATCTTGTTTCTGTTTGCCTCGGCGCGCCGCTTCAACTCGGCAATGCTGGTGTTGGTGGGAATTGCGCTGTTGTTTCTGTTTCAGTCGATTCTGTCGCTGATTCAGTTTATCGCCGCGCCTGAGATTTCGCAGCAGATTCTATTTTGGCTGTTCGGCAGTTTGACCAAAGCGACTTGGGAGACGGTCATCGTCACGGCGGCGGTTACAGCGGTATGCGTGTTTCTGCTTTCGCGCGATGTGTGGAAGCTGACCGCGCTGCGTTTGGGCGAAGAGCGCGCCGTCGGGCTGGGCATCAATCTGCAACTTTTGCGCCTGAAAACGCTGGTGTTGGTGGCGGTGATGACGGCGACGGCCATCAGTTTCGTCGGCGTCATCGGCTTTATCGGACTGGTAGCGCCGCATGTGGCGCGGATTCTTTTGGGCGAAGACCAACGTTTCTTCCTGCCCGGCGCGATGCTGGCGGGGGCGGCGTTTTTGTCGGTCGCCAGCGTGTTGTCCAAGGTGATTATCCCCGGCGCGCTGTTTCCGGTGGGGATTGTTACGTCGTTTGTCGGCGTGCCGTTCTTCTTCTGGATTGTATTAACGAAACGATAGGCCGTCTGAAATGTTGAAACTTGAAAACGTACACATCCGGCGCGGC
>NZ_JBQCXF010000009.1:0-43531 GCF_051956635.1 Neisseria sp. P0022.S010
ATCCCGAACAGGACCGTGAAACGACTCAGCGCCGATGATAGTGTGGTTCTTCCATGTGAAAGTAGGTCACCGCCAAACACCCATTCCGAAGCCCCCGACTGATGTCGGGGGCTTTTTACATGCCTGTTGTTTCTGTTGCCTGTTGTTCCTGTCGGTTTGGCGGCAGAATTGGGATAACGGGTGTTGGGATCAAACATTGGGATAGTGATATGCCGGTGTTTATGGAGTATTTGTGCATCTTGGTATTGGAATC
Organism: Neisseria sp. P0022.S010; assembly: GCF_051956635.1. NCBI lineage: Bacteria > Pseudomonadati > Pseudomonadota > Betaproteobacteria > Neisseriales > Neisseriaceae > Neisseria > Neisseria sp. P0022.S010. The sequence goes on from NZ_JBQCXF010000009.1 coordinate 254, forward strand.
GGAAATATTTACCCTGTTGTTATTCTTGCACAAAAGTACCGAAAGTTACGGTTAACCGTTTGGAATGTTTGAAATCGAACGGTATTTGCGTTAATATGTCGTATGCATTTATATGGAATAGGGCCGTGTTCTACTGTCGTGTGGCAGTGTCGGCGGGGTGGGGAAAACCGTCCTGCAGACGGCCCGGTTGATTCAATCTGACACGTTATAGGAAAACCCTGATGAAGAAATTTTTATTTGGTGTAGTTGCCGCCGTGTGTACGGCATTCTCTTTGGCTGCCGTGAACGTCAATACGGCCTCTTCTGCGGAACTGGAGGCATTGCCGGGTATCGGTCCGGCTAAGGCGAAGGCGATTGTGGAATACCGTCAGAAGAACGGTGCGTTCAAATCGGTGGAGGAGCTGAAAAACGTGAAGGGTATTGGTGATGCGGTGCTGAACAAGTTGAAGGCGGAGGCGACGGTTTCTTCTGCCGCGCCTAAGGCTGCGCAGCCTGCCGTGAAAAAATAAGCCGGATTCTGCCTATATGCCGCCCTGCGGCCGAACCGTTTGCCGGTTGGGCCCCGGGGCGGCTTTGTTTGGGGGCGAGAATGAGAGCTTGAGATCTTTGCATAATTTCCAAAAATCTCCTAAATCCCACAAAAATATTTAAAAGACTTTTTGGGTATTTTGCAAAGATCACAAATGAAAAACCATCAAAATCATGAACCCACTCAACTACATCGGCAAACCGGGCGCAAACCTGCCGCCAAACTGCAAAACAACGGCAAAACCGTCGACTGCGCCCTGCCTTGGGATATCGGCCACGGCGGCGATCATGACTTGGACGAACTGTTTGCCTGGATGAAACAAGTCAGCAGCTCTGCAAAATAAGCGTTCACAATATAGATTGGGATGAGATTTGGTATCCCCCGTTTTGATTGGGGAAATGGCGTGTTTTACACTATTGAAGCACCTGTTTGTGCCAGAAAAAGGGCACTGATACCTAATTATTGGGCATCTGGGATGCCTGAGGAGAATAAAAAGGAGATTTAAAGCTAAAACAGCCGAAACTCTATGTTTGAGTTTCAGCCATCGTGAAATAGTAAAGAAAACTATTTTAAAAATGTCTAAGGCCGTCTGAAATCTAACTTAAGGTTTCAGACGACCTATTCTTGTAAAGACAATGTTTCTAGATACACATCGGCCAACAAGAGCGACATCCTGTTAATACTATTGCTATAGCACTATATAATAAGCCAAACTTAAATATATTTTTTCTACGATATTTATGGTTCATTTTTGTCTCTTTCTTAAGCTTTAAAGCTAATAAATTTGGTAAGTTTCTATTCATTAAAAATCTAATTAAATCCGTTTTTTCAATGTCGGCAATATTGCATCCCAAGCCGTTAAAGCCTCCTTTTCACTTAATGGGGAACCGGCAGAATTGTTATCACTGGTACCGAAAGTCATCTTAAATCTCACACTGCCATCATCTTTTTCCCAAATAAATAGATATCGTTTCCCCTGCCACTTAACAAGTTTCTCACTGCCGGCCATGCCATTGATGTTCCGGCTTCCCTGGCGAATCGTGCTATATTTTGCCCATGACATAAGTCTGCCCATAACACTATTTTTCTTAACAAGATCTCGCTTCAATAAAGGTTTGTCATCTTTCTCCAAAGATCCACCTGTCGTTAGCTCGGCATAAACGTCTTTATAGTCTTTGATTTTGATGCCCGCACTGCCAAAAAACGGCTCAGTTCCCTTATCGACAATAAATCCCTCTGTTAAACAGATACCCTGTTGCTGCGGAATTTCACTTTCATTACGATCTCTCAATTTATCGAAAAAATCATTTCGTATATGCCTAATAGCTTCGTCAACTTTACTTTTTTCCAGCTGTTTAAGGTTTGGTGGCTCTTTACCATTGACAGGCATAATGCGTACAAAAGCCCTAATGGAATAGGCATCGTTCTTACCTAGCTTGAAATAGAAATCGACATAATAGATCATCCCTTTTAGATGCTTTGACACCGAGTGTTCCCAAGAACCCGGAGCCTGTGTCACCATAGCTATCGCTTTATTAGGAATAACTGTACGGTTTTCTATAAAACTATCACTTCCATTATATCCTTTTTCTTTAACCTCTAATGCGGATTCTACTTCTAGATTCCAATAATCTGGTCGCACTCTTATCTGCCAACCATTGTATTTAAGCCAACCAGTTCCACTTATACGGTTAGATGGTAAGTTAATTTGGTAACGCCCACTACAAAATGGCTGCGCCGTCCAATATGCATTATCGGCAGCAAATGGCTTATCTACTGCCTGGACGGTAGAAAGTGTGGCAGAGAGAAACAGTGTAGAGATTAATGGAATACGGTGGAACATAAATTTTCTTTGACAGATAAACTGACCGACAATTAAATTATGACAATGAATTTAATATAGTATCTGTGATAATGCCAATGGTAAAGGGATAAGGATTAACGGAAAAAAGCCTGTCTGAAAGGTTGAATTTTGCAAAGGTCTCAGTCTGTTGACGACATTTGATGCATAAAAATGCGCCATAAAATTTTTAATTGACTAAAATCTTCCTATATTATCGCAAGGTCTTGGGCCGTCTGAAAGATGCTGAAATCAGCTTTCAGACGGCCTTGTTGTAAGATGGGTTTTGATATTGGCGTACTTTTTTAAATACGGATAAAATCCCTGCTAATTATTTATAACAATATTTTTAGGATACACAGTGCTTGCTTTAGATTATTGTTGTCAAAAGGCTGCGGAAAGCCATTCCAGTTTTTTATCCGGTTTTCGTTTTTTATCAGTAGAAAAACGAAATGCGATCACTGTTTTATACGCTTTTTGTCGTGAACTGGATGATGTAGTCGATGGCTGTACCGATCCGAATGTAGCTCAGATTACCTTGAATTGGTGGCGCAGTGATTTGGAGAAAGTGTTTAATAATGAGATGCCTGAGCATCCCGTTCATCAGGCTTTAAAGGATATTCGGGCAAGTTTTGATTTGCCGAAGAATGAGTTTGAAGCTTTGATTGATGGCATGCAGATGGATTTGGAGCAGGCTCGTTATGGTAGTTTTGATGAATTAAAGCTGTATTGCCACCGTGTTGCCGGAGTTGTGGGGCGTCTTATTGCACGGATTTTAGGTTTTTCCAATCCCCAAACTTTGGAATATGCGGAAAAAATGGGCTTGGCTTTGCAGTTGACGAACATTATTCGTGATGTGGGCGAAGATGCGCGGCAGGGCAGAATTTATCTGCCGATAGAGGAAATGCAGAAATTTGATGTGCCTGCCAACGTCATCATGCAGTGTAAACCGACAGACAATTTTGCGAAATTAATGCAGTTTCAAGTGGATAGGGCGCGTGAAACTTATCGTGAGGCTATGTTGCTTTTGCCGGCTGCGGATAAGAAATCGCAAAAAGTCGGCCTGATTATGGCGGCCATTTATTATGCGTTGTTAAATGAAATCGACCGTGATGGTGCGCAAAATGTGTTGACTTACAAAATTGCGATTCCTTCTCCCCGTAAAAAACGTATTGCTTTGAAAACTTGGCTGTTTGGATTTAAACCATGAATATTCGGCGTCCAAAAATTGCTGTGATTGGTGCCGGTTGGGCAGGTTTGTCTGCGGCGGTTTCTCTGATTCATCGAGCTGATATTGCTTTGTTTGAAACCGGGAGGCGAGCGGGCGGTAGAGCGCGTACCTTAGCCGGGAAAGATGATGGATTCAGCTTTTTGGATAATGGGCAGCATATCTTGTTGGGCGCGTATCATGGTGTCCAAACTTTGATGCGACATATTGGCGTTCAACCTGAATCAGCCTTTTTACGCCAGCCTTTGCAATGGTACATCCATGAGGGATTGCAGTTTCAGACGGCCTCTCTGCCTGCACCGTGGCATTTGCTTGTCGGTATCCTGCGTGCAAAAAATCTTTCCTTTTCATTGAGAATCAAATTGCTGTCGGATATGTCGGCATTGCAACGTTGGGCAGGCCATCATAAAACCGATTTGACGGTTGCAAAGTGGTTGAGAACACGAAATGTTCCGCGCAGCCTGCTTGGCCAATTTTGGCAACCTTTGGTTTGGGGTGCTTTAAATACGCCGTTAGAACAGGCATCGTTGCGCATTTTATGCAATGTATTGAATGATGGAGTGTGGTCTGAAAAGGCGAACAGCGATTATCTTTTGCCTAAGCAGGATTTAGGGCGGATCGTAGCCGAACCAGCTTTGGATTTCCTGCACAAGCATGGTGCAAAAATACATCTTGAAACCCGTATTACACATTTAAACCATCATATCGATGGCCGAATTGAAATCAATGGCGAAGTATTTGATGCGGTGATTTTAGCCGTTGCGTCATATCATGTTGACGCGCTTTTGCCTGAAGATACGCCTGACTATATTCAGACGGTCTATCAATCGTTGCATTACCATGCGATTACTACGGTTTATTTGCGTTATGCCCAAGCAGTCAAGCTGCCTGCGCCTTTAACCGGGTTTGCCGATGGTACGGCGCAGTGGGTGCTGCATCGGGGAGCGTTGGGTTTGCCGGATAATGAAGTCGCGGTCGTCATCAGCGTTTCCGATTACACCGAGGCTTGGAAGGACAAAGATTTAGCCGAGAAAATTCATGCGGACATTAAGCGGGTTTGTTCGGATTTGGATAAACCCGAAGCCGTACGCATTATTACGGAAAAACGCGCGACTACGGCGGCAACGGTTGATTTTGTACAGCCTGATTTCTCATGGCTGCACCATCACCGTATTTATCCGGCTGGCGATTATCTTCATCCGCGTTATCCGGCAACCTTGGAAGCGGCGGTTCAGTCAGGTTTTGCCGCGGCTGAAAAGCTTATGCTGGATTTGAGGGTTGAATAAACTGAGGCCGTCTGAATGTTCAGACGGCCTTTTTGACTTTACAAAACTTACCAAGCCGATAAAATATCTAAAACCATAAAGTTCAAGGAAAAGTCATGACGACATTAGCGGACAAAACCATTTTGGTTACCGGCGCATCCCAAGGTTTGGGCGAGCAGGTTGCCAAAGCCTATGCGGCGGCCGGAGCGACTGTTATTTTGGTGGCGCGTCATCAAAAGCGTTTGGAAAAAGTATATGATGCTATTGTGGCTGCGGGCAGCCCAGAACCGTTTGCCATCTGCTTTGATTTGATGAGTGCGGAGGAGAAAGAGTTTAAGCAATTCGCAGAAACCATTGATGAAGCTACCGGCGGAAAATTGGATGGCGTGGTGCATTGCGCCAGCTATTTCTATGCTTTGTCGCCGTTGGATTTCCAAACCGTATCGGAATGGGTCAACCAATACCGTATCAATACCGTTGCGCCTATGGGCCTGACCCGTGCGCTGTTCCCATTGTTGAAGCAATCGGAAGACGCTTCTGTGATTTTTGTCGGCGAAAGCCACGGAGAAAAACCGCAAGCCTATTGGGGCGGTTTCGGAGCTTCTAAAGCCGCGCTTAATTATTTGTGTAAAGTGGCTGCGGACGAGTGGGAACGTTTTGACAACCTGCGTGCCAATGTTTTGGTGCCGGGTGCCATCAATTCGCCGCAACGTATCAAATCCCATCCGGGCGAATCGAAAAGCGAACGTAAAAACTACGAAGATGTCCTGCCGCAATTTATTTGGTGGGCAAGCCGAGAGAGCAGGGGGCGGACAGGAGAAATCGTCTATCTGTAAATCTACCTGCTCAGAGTGGTTTGAAAACATGAGGCCGTCTGAAATCTGTATTTTCAGACGGCCTTTAACTTATTCAGTTTTATATCTAATAATATGAAAGTTTGATGTTTGACGTGTTAATAGGCACTCATCAGGCTGGCACAAAATTAGATATAGTAATCTAGGTTATAGTTATATTGGATAAATATGACGGAATTTGACTTTATCAGACAATATTTGCAGCGACAAAAATCGGAAGGTTTGATTTTGGGCATAGGCGACGATGCCGCTATTATTCGCCCAAGTAACGGATTTGATTTATGTTTTAGCGCTGATATGTTGGTTAAGGGCAGACATTTTTTTGAAGATGTTTCGCCTGAAGATTTGGCATGGAAAATGCTTGCAGTAAATTTATCCGATATGGCCGCTATGGGTGCCAAGCCGCGGTGGGTGTTGCTCAGTGCTGCGCTGCCTGAATTGAATCAAGACTGGCTCAAACGTTTTTGCGATAGCTTTTTTGCTTTGGCCGCGCGTTTTGATACGGTGTTGATTGGTGGCGATACCACCAAAGGCGATTTGGTCTTTAATGTAACGATAGTGGGCGAAGTGCCGACAGGGCGTGCCCTGCGGCGTGATGCGGCCGAAGTCGGCGACGATATTTGGGTATCGGGCCGCTTGGGTTTGGCTGCCGCTGCTTTGAACCAACATCTGGGGCATTATCAATTGCCGTCTGAAATCATGGCGGTTTGCGATGATAAATTGCTCCGTCCGGAGCCGCGCGTTTCATTGGGGCTGGCATTGCTGCCGTTTGCCCATGCTGTGCAAGATGTTTCAGACGGCCTGGCTCAAGATGTGGGGCATATTTTAAAAGCCTCTGCTGTCGGGGCGGAAATCTTTGCCGATTGTGTGCCGTCGTTGCCTGAATTGAAAAACGTTTTGTCGCGCAAGCAATGGTTGTCGGCAGTATTGGCCGGCGGCGATGATTACGAACTGATTTTTACTGCTGCTCCAGAAGACAGGGAACGTGTTTGTCAGGCGGCGGAACAAAGTGGCGTACCGGTCGCCCGAATTGGTAAAATGACTGACTCAGGCCGTCTGAATATTTTAGATGTCGAAGGCGGCGTATTGGAACTGACTTCTTTAGGATTTGATCATTTTGGCTGAACGTAAACCTACTTTTTCTTGGCTGTTGCACAAACCATTGTGTTTTTTAGGATTTGGTTTCGGCAGTGGCTTATCGCCGGTTGCGCCGGGTACGGCAGGGACGCTTGCCGCGTTACCTCTGGCTTTTGTATTGTGCCTGTTGGGCATAGACGGCTGGATATTGCTTTTATTGTGTATCGCCTTGTTTTTCTGGGGTATCCGCATTTGCGGTTATACCGAGAGGGAGCTGGGCATTCAGGATTACGGCGGTATCGTTTGGGATGAAATTGTCGCGATGCTGCTGGTGCTGTCGCTGATTCCGTTTAAATGGAGCTGGTGGCTGGCGGCTTTTGTTATTTTCCGCTTGTTTGATGCGTTGAAACCCTGGCCGATCAAATGGTTTGACCGGCGGATTCATGGAGGTTTGGGTATTATGCTTGATGATTTGATTGCGGCTGTGATGACTTTATTGGTCTTGGGGCTGTTTCATTGGATTGCGTGATGTGTTTTAAGTGTTTCGACCCTTTGCAAAAATAGGGCGGACACGCCGGAATTATCCGGTTTTAAATAAAATAAATATACGGGTGAACAATTATGAACGAAATCGAGATTAACGTGGAGCCGCGTTATATGGCCGGCCAAAGCGACGTCTACCGCGACCGCTACGCCTTCAATTATCTGATTACCATCTGCAACCGCAGCGATGAAATCATTACTTTGCGTCAGCGTTTTTGGGAAATCACCGACGGACACGGTGAAACAGAGCAAGTTGGCCATGTCGGCCTGATTGAAGAGCAGCCTGTTTTGTACCCGGGCGAAGCCTATGAGTACAACAGCGGCTCGCAAATCAGCACGCCTTGGGGCAGCATCGAAGGCGCGTATGAGTTTGAAGACAGTATCGGCAAACGTTTCGTTATCGGGGTGCCGAAGCTTGAATTCAAAGCAGGCTTTACGTTGCAATAGGCCGTCTGAAAAATGAAAAACCGGAACATGCGAAATGTTCCGGTTTTGTTTTTTCAGACGGCCTTATCAGTCTTTGCAAGGCTGTACCAATACCCACGGCGCTACAACGACCGCCCACATTTCCTGCTTATCCGCTAGAAAAGTACGCGCCATATCATCGCTGACGGCACCGAATTTGCCTTGTTCCATCCATTGTTTCAATGGCGCGGCTTCATCTTCGGCAACATGGCGGGCGACGGCAATCAAATCCAAATCGGGCGCAACATAGACGGCGGCACCGCGTGCGAAGTGGGGTTGCAGCTCTTCCCATGAAATGCGGGCGGTTTCGGTATTGAGTTTTTCGTTTAAGAGTGGAATAGACATAGGACAATCATCAAATAAAAAATGGATTGTAACCGATATTCGGCCTTTTGCCCGATGCCGTCTGAAAACGAAAGAAATTTACAGGGTTAACGTTATACAGTATCATTTTAATGTTTTAATTTTCTTTCAGACGGCCTGTTGTCCGTATTCGGATAAGGGCGGTTTTAGGCTTATGAATTCTGTATTGTTGACCGGATTGCTGCAAAGGCTGCTGATTGCGCTTGCCGCATTGGCGGCGTTGTGGGCTGTGTATTTTTGGGCGGTGTCGCCATGAGTATCGTGGTGGAAAATCTGACGGTCAGCTATCAGCGCAGGCCGGTGGTGCACCATGTCGATATGGTGTTTGAAGATGGCAAGATGTGGACGATTTTCGGGCCGAACGGCGCGGGCAAATCGACTTTGCTCAAAGCCATCATGGGTTTGCAGAAGACGGATACGGGCAGCGTGCGCTATGAAAATATGGCGCGCAAGGATATTGCCTATTTGCCGCAGCAGTCGGATATTGACCGCAGCCAGCCGATGACGGTGTTTGAACTGGCGGCGATGGGGCTGTGGTATGAAATCGGCTTTTTCGGACGCGTAAACGCGGCGCAGAAAAAGCGCGTGATGGCGGCTTTGGAACGCGTGGAAATGCAGGATTTTGCCACGCGCCAAATCGCGCACTTGTCCAATGGCCAATTCCAACGCGTATTGTTTGCGCGGATGCTGGTGCAGGATGCCAAATTTTTGCTGCTGGACGAACCGTTTAACGCAGTGGATGCGCGGACGACTTATGCGCTGTTGGAAGTTTTGCGCCAGTGCCATCAGGACGGTCAGGCAGTGATTGCTGTGTTGCATGATTACGAGCAGGTGAGGGCATATTTTGCCAACACGCTGCTTTTGGCGCGTGAAAAAGTGACTGCCGGTGCGACGGAAAATGTGTTGACCGATGAATTTTTGGCACAGGCCAACCGAATGATGCAGAAGCAGGAAGCGGCCGATTGGTGCGCGGTTTAATGGACAAGGCCGTCTGAAAGTAAGTGTTTTTCAGACGGCCTCAGGCTTTCAGAGATTAATAAAAAAGCGATAAAACATGGATTTATATGATTTGGTCGTCGCACCGTTCACCGAATTTGACTTTATGCGCTATGCCCTGGCATCGATTTTCTGCCTGGCATTGAGTGCGGCGCCTGTCGGTGTGTTTTTGGTGATGCGCCGCATGAGTTTGGTGGGCGATGCCTTGAGCCATGCGGTTTTGCCCGGTGCGGCCATTGGCTATATGTTTGCCGGTTTGAGTTTGCCTGCGATGAGTGTCGGCGGTTTTGCGGCCGGTTTGCTGATGGCTTTGTTGGCAGGTTTGGTCAGCCGGTTTACTTCATTGAAAGAAGACGCGAACTTTGCCGCATTTTATTTGAGCAGCCTCGCCATCGGCGTGGTTTTGGTCAGCAAAAACGGCAGCAGCGTCGATTTGCTGCATTTGCTGTTTGGCTCGGTCTTGGCGGTGGATATTCCGGCTTTGCAGCTGATTGCCGTTTCTGCGAGTGTGACTATTTTGCTGATGGCGGTCATGTTCCGCCCGCTGGTGTTGGAAAGCATAGACCCTTTGTTCCTCAAGGCTGTCGGCGGTAAGGGCGGCTTTTGGCATGTGTTGTTTTTGGTGCTGGTCGTGATGAATCTGGTTGCCGGTTTCCAGGCATTGGGCACGCTGATGTCGGTCGGTTTGATGATGTTGCCGGCGATTACCGCCAGACTGTGGGCGAAAAGCATGGGTTGGTTGATGATTTTGTCGGTCGCATTGGCTTTGCTTTGCGGTTTGGCAGGACTGTTGTTTTCCTACCATATCGAAATCCCGTCCGGCCCGGCGATTATTTTATGCTGCGGCACGCTTTACCTGATTTCCGTCGTGTTCGGTTGGGAGGGCGGCATTTTGGCAAAATGGTTGCGCCGTAAAAAACACCGCACGGCATGATTTTTCAGACGGCCGCTTGAATAATCAGGCGGTCTGTTTTATGATGATGTTAATGTTACGTTATATCAATGGAGAGAATATGAAACATTGGAAACTCGGCATCGTTGCCGCATTATTGACCGGTGCCGCTTATGCCGCTCCGTTGCCTGTTGTGACCAGCTTCAGCATTTTGGGCGACGTGGCCAAACAGATTGGCGGTGACCGCGTGGCCGTTCAAAGCTTGGTGGGTGCCAACCAAGACAGTCATGCCTACCACATGACCAGCGGCGACATCAAAAAAATCCGCAGTGCAAAATTGGTATTGCTCAACGGCTTGGGCTTGGAAGCCGCCGATGTACAGCGCGCAGTCAAACAGAGCAAAGTGCCTTTCGCCGAAGCGACCAAAGGCATTCAGGCTTTGAAAGCAGAAGAGGGCGGTCATCATCATGACCACGATCACGAAGGCCATCATCACGATCACGGCGAATTTGACCCGCACGTTTGGACCGACCCCGTCTTGATGGGCACTTATGCGCAAAACGTTGCCAATGCGCTGATTCAAGCCGACCCTGAAGGCAAAACCTACTATCAGCAACGTTTGGGCAACTATCAAATGCAGCTGAAAAAACTGCACAGCGATGTGCAGGCTGCCTTTAATGCTGTACCTGCCGCCAAGCGTAAAGTCTTGACCGGACACGATGCGTTCTCTTACATGGGCAAACGCTACAATATTGAATTCATCGCCCCTCAAGGCGTGAGCAGCGAAGCCGAGCCGTCTGCCAAACAAGTGGCTTCCATCATCCGCCAAATCAAACGCGAGGGCATTAAAGCTGTCTTTACCGAAAACATCAAAGACACGCGCATGATTGACCGTATCGCCAAAGAAACCGGCGTCAACGTCAGCGGACGTTTGTATTCCGATGCACTGGGTGGCGCACCGGCCAACAGCTACATCGGCATGTACCGCTACAATGTCAAAGTGTTGACCGATGCCATGAAAAAATAAAACGGTTTCAAGATAAAGGCCGTCTGAAACTTGGAAACAAGGTTTCAGACGGCCTTTTATATGCTTATTTTTAAAATAAACCGTCAAATTTAAAATATAAAAATTAGTTTTGTGCTATTAAAAACTCCATTATCAAAAATTCATGCCAATTTGCTTGATAAGTACGCACCATCCGTGCGAATTGCTTATCGGCGGTCTGCCGGCCACTCACGGCTTGACTTCACCCTGTTACAATTCGGCATCTTCACGTTTCTTAATCTTACATCATGAGCAATCATTCGTCTTGGTCATCCAAAATCGGCTTTGTGCTTGCTGCGGCAGGCTCGGCCATCGGTTTGGGTGCAATTTGGAAATTCCCTTATACAGCCGGTACCAACGGCGGCGCCGTATTCTTTCTTTTGTTTTTGATTTTCACCATTTTGGTGGCTTTGCCGGTTCAACTGGCCGAGTTTTACATCGGCCGTACAGGCGGTAAAAACGCCATTGATTCCTTTAAAGTATTGCGCCCGGGTTCGCAGTGGCCGTGGGTCGGCCGCATGGGTGTGGCCGCGTGTTTTATTTTGCTGTCGTTTTACAGCGTGGTCGGCGGCTGGGTGTTGAACTACGTCGTGCACAGCTTTACCGGTGAAATTCATGCCGGTGCAGACTTTGAAGCCTTGTTCGGCAACACGATTTCTTCACCGTTTGGTTCGCTGTTTTACCAAGGCTTGTTCATGCTGATTACCATTTGGGTGGTTAAAGGCGGCATTTCAGACGGCATTGAAAAGGCAAACCGCGTGTTGATGCCGGGTTTGTTTATCCTCTTTATCGCGCTGGCCGTTCGTTCGCTGACCTTGCCCGGCGCAATGGAGGGCGTGGCATTCTTGTTGAAACCGGATTGGTCGTATTTGAAACCGGGTACGATGCTGACTGCTTTGGGTCAGGCATTTTTTGCATTGAGTATTGGCGTGTCCGCGATGATTACCTATGCCTCGTATTTGGGTAAGGATCAGGATATGTTCCGCTCCGGCCATACGATTATGTGGATGAACCTGTTTGTATCATTGCTGGCCGGTTTGGTGATTTTCCCTGCGGTATTTGCCTTCGGTTTTGAACCCGGCCAAGGCCCCGGCCTGATTTTTGTCGTGTTGCCTGCGGTTTTCATGAAAATGCCGATGGGTACTTATTTATTCGCCGTATTCATGCTGTTGGTTGTTTTTGCAACGCTGACTTCCGCATTTTCCATGCTGGAAACCGTGATTGCGGCAACCATCCGCCAAGACGAGAAAAAGCGCAGCAGCCACACTTGGATAATCGGTATTGCGATTTTCATAGTCGGTATTCCTTCGGCGCTGTCTTTCGGCGTATGGAGTGAGTTTAAAATTTTCGGCAAAACCATTTTTGACTTGTGGGATTTCATCATTTCCGCCGTCATCATGCCGATCGGTGCTTTGAGTGTTGCCGTGTTTACGTCATGGATTCAGGACAAACAGTCCGTCCTGCGCGATGCGGGCATGGGCAGTACCGTGCCGAAACAGCTGCTTTGCCTGTGGCTGGGTGCGCTTCGCTATCTTGCGCCGATTGCGATTGTTGTGGTGTTCATCAACTCTTTGGGTTTGATTTAAACCGATAGTGAGCAAACAGTCCGGCGAAGCAATGCAACTTCGGGCTGTTTGTTTAAAACATCATGAAAAATATTAAGGCCGTCTGAAAAATGTTCAGACGGCCTTTTTATAGATGCGCGATGCTGGGTTAGAACTTCGCTTGCAGTCTCAGCCATGCAGTACGGCCGGGTTCGTTCACGCGCATGGTTTGAGTACCGGCAGACGGGTCGCCGCCGCGGCTGACGAATTCAGCATAGGTTTTGTTGAACACGTTGTCCACGCCGCCTTGCAATGTGGCGTATTTGCTGAATTTCCAACCGGCGTTGAGCGAGAGTACGCCAAAGCCTGAAGATGCGCCGATGTCTTGGCCGACGATATTGCCTTGGCCTTTGCTGTAACGGTTTTGCTTGGCCACGACGCGCCACAATGCGCCTGCGCTGAATTTACCGTTGTCAAAGGCAAGGGTGTTGTTCCACTCGAGCGGCGGCGTTTGTGCCAAAGGTTTGCCGTCGGTACGGTTTTTGCCGTGGGTGTAGGCGAGGCTGGTGCCGACTTCCCAGTTAGGCGCAAATGTCCATTTGACTTCGGCTTCGCCGCCAAAGCGTGAAGCGTTGATGTTGCGCACGCTGAAATTCATGCCTTGGCGCTCCATCATGATGAAGTCTTTGATGTCGCTGCCGAATACGGATACAGACGCGTGGAGATTAGGACGTTTCCAGATTACACCTGCATCGATTTGGCGGTTTTGCTCTGCGCGGATGGCTTTATTTTCAGAGCGCAGGCGTTCCCAGTAGTCAGGTGCGCGTTCGGCAATACCGAAGCCGGCATAGTATTTCAGGCCGTTGTCCGTATTTCTTTCCCAACGCAGGAAGCCTGAGTTCAAATTGAATTTTTGATGTTTCAAAACGGGGTCGGTCACGCGCGCGGTATCGTAATGCGCTTTGACTTGGTCATGGCGCAAACCTGCTACCCAGCGTTGATTGTCGGTTTGCTGCCAAGAAGCTTCGGTGAAAATACCCCATTGTTTGAAACTTTGGTTGGGCATGTAAGGCTTGTGGCTGTAGCCGTCGCCGCCGCGCTCCATGCGTGCGACGTGGACGTCGTCCAGATAATCCAAACCGGTTTGCAGGTTGAGCTTGTCCCAGTCGAAAGTGGCTTTCAGACGGCCTGTATCGGTATTGCGTTTAGGGTTGTTGGCATTTTTAATCTGCTTGCCGGCAGGATTGTAGATGGTACGCAGGCTGTATGTGTCCATCACGTGGTCGATTTCGCTTTTACCGTAGCGCAGTTCCAACTCGCTGAACCATGGGGTAAGGTTGCGTTGGGTAAAACGGATGTTCCATGCATCACGGTCGAATTTGCTGCCGTCCATCATGCGGTCGGCGTAGGCAACCTTGGCCCTGCTGCGCTCGTATGTGCCGGCAATGGTGGTATTTTCTGTCGGGGTGATGCCCAGTTGCACCATTTGGCTATCGCGTTTGAAGTTGGAGTGAATGCGGTTGCCGTCGCCGTCTTTGTAATCGTCGGCTTCGTTATGGGAAATATTGGTACGGACGTAGCCGTATTTGCCGCCGAACTCGGCTTCCAACGAGCCGTCAAGGCGGTCGTTGCTGCCTGCTGTCAGGGTGGCGTTAATGTTGTAAGGTTTCTCAGTGAAATCAGGATCTTTACGGATAAATTGCACTGAGCCGCTGACCAAGCCCATGCCTTGGGTAACAGTTTGCGGGCCTTTGGTAACGACGACTTTATCAAATGAATTGGGGTGGATATAGGCAGTCGGCGGGTCCATGCGCATACCGCAACCGCCATAAATAAACTGGTCGTCGGCATTGACGGAGAGGCGTGAGCCACCCAAACCGCGGAATAACGGATCGCCCGAGCTGCCGCCTTTGCGGATGATGCTCATGTTGGGCACGGATTGTAAAAGGTCTGCCCCGTCTCCGGCAGGGAGGGGTTGCAAAGCAGCTTTGGGGTTGAAAGTAACGCGATTGGCTTTTTGTTGTTGTGTGCCGGTGACGGTGACAGGGGAAAGGGTAACTGTTTCTTCAGGTGTAGGGTTAGTCTCTGCCCATGCTTGGGATACGGCTAAGGCAATGGGTAAGATAAGTAATGGTGGGTATTTCATATCGTTTCTCTCTATTATTAGGAATTATGTTAACTAATACCTAAGTATTATACATAAAGTCTAGTAAAATAGAAGCAGTGGGATTTTAATCTAAATCAATATTTTCAGATTTTTAGCGTATAGGTTGTTTATTAAGATTGGTCATACCAAAATATTGATTTGAAGGCATTGGTGAGGTTAATCAATAAAAATGGATGTGTTTGAATTAAACTGCTTGCGATGGGAAGAATGGCATTTCTTGACGAAAAAATAGGGGATTGATTAGAATGGGCGGCCAATTGGTCAATCCAATTTATGGCCGTCTGAATAAAACTGTCCTTCAATCATCAGGAATACAACATGACGAAATTGGTTCGTCCGCAAAAAATCAGCGATCAGGTTTTAGCCGTTTTGGAAGAACGTATTGCGACCGGCATTTATGAAGAAGGCAGTAAATTGCCTCCCGAACGTACGCTCGCTGAAGAATTCGGCGTATCGCGGCCGTCGGTCAGGGTGGCGTTGAATATTTTAATTGCCAAGCAGGTTTTGGAAGCGCGGCAGGGCGATGGCTATTATGTTTCCGTCAAACCGCAGCAGGATTTTTTACAAAGCTGGCAGGATTTGCTCGGCAAACATACCAATTGGGAAACAGATGTATTCGATTTCAGCTGCCATGTTGAAGGCTGTATGGCGGCACTGGCCGCCGAAAGACGGACTGATGCCGATTTGAAACGCATTGACTTTTGGCGGCAGAAATTTGAAGCGGCCTGCGAAAGCGGAAATTTGGAGCATCAAGCCGAAGCAGACGTCAGCTTTCATCAAACCATTGCCGATGCCGCACACAATATCCTGTTCAGCCACCTTTCCAGCAGCCTGCTCAAAATGCTTTATCAGCAAACACGCAGCGGCATTATCTATATCCATCAAACCGAAGATCCGCGCCCGACACTGATTGCCCAGCACCGCACTATTTTTGAAGCCATTGCTCAGGCCAAACCGGCCGAGGCGGCGGAAGCGGCCAAACTGCATTTGAATTATGTCGCGCGCCGCATTTTGCAGGACAGGGAATATCAAAGCCGCAGCGAGCATGCGGATGTATTGGCACAAAATGATTTGAAACGGGTAGATTGGTAGCGTTTCAAAATAATCAGGCCGTCTGAATTTTTTCAGACGGCCTGATTTTGCAAATAAGGCCTTTTAGTGCCACAATCTTCCCCATTCTGTCTAAAAACAAAGGAAGCACCATGTACCGTCATGTCGAGTATTATCCGGGCGACCCGATTTTGAGTTTGGTTGAAACCTTCAAACGCGACGAGCGCCCTGAAAAAGTCAATTTGAGCATAGGCATTTATTTTGATGACGAAGGCAAAATGCCGGTTTTGGAATCTGTCCGCCGGGCAGAAGCAGAGCGTGCGGCCGTACCGCGCCCATCGCCTTATTTGCCGATGGAAGGTTTGGACACTTATCGAAGCGCGGTTCAGTATTTGTTGTTTGGCAAGGATAATCAGGCGCTGGCAGAAGGGCGCGTTGCAACCATACAGACTTTGGGCGGCTCGGGGGCGTTGAAAGTCGGTGCCGACTTTTTGCACCGTTGGTTCCCTGAAGCGAAAGCCTATGTCAGCGACCCGACTTGGGACAACCATAAGGGTATTTTTGAAGGCGCCGGTTTTGAAGTGGGGACGTATCCTTATTACAACCCTGAAACCGTCGGCGTAAAATTTGAAGAAATGACTGCGTTTTTCAAGACCTTGCCGGAAAACAGCGTCTTGATTTTACATCCATGCTGTCAAAACCCGACCGGCGTCGATATGTCGCAAGCGCAATGGGATGAAGTGTTGGACATCATTAAAACGCACAAGCTGATTCCGTTTATGGACATTGCCTATCAAGGTTTCGGCGAGGATTTGGACAGCGATGCATATGCGATTCGTAAAGCCGTCGAAATGGGTCTGCCTTTGTTTGTCAGCAACTCTTTCTCGAAAAACCTGTCGCTGTACGGCGAGCGCGTCGGCGGTTTGAGCGTAGTGTGTCCCAATAAGGAAGAAGCAGAGCTGGTGTTCGGACAGTTGAAATTTACCGTCCGCCGTATTTATTCCAGTCCTGCCACGCATGGCGCATACATCGCTTCTGATGTGATGAACAGCGATGATTTGCGTGCTTTGTGGGAAAACGAGGTTTATGCCATGCGCGACCGCATCCGTGCCATGCGTCAGAAACTTTATGATGTTTTGACGGCCAAAATCCCCAATCGCGATTTCAGTTATTTCATCAAACAGCGCGGCATGTTCAGCTATACAGGCCTGACCGTAGAGCAGGTACACCGCCTGCGCGACGAGTTTGCCGTTTATCTGCTGGATTCGGGCAGGATGTGTGTGGCCGGTTTGAATGCATCGAATATCGATTATGTGGCTGAGGCATTTGCCAAAGTGTTGCAATAGCCGTTTAATCTGAAATTGAATGTAGTTTTATTTGAAGTAAATCAAAAGGCCGTCTGAAAAATTTTCATCTTTCAGACGGCCTCTTTATAATTGGCGCACCCAACAGGGATCGAACCTGTGACCTCCAGCTTCGGAAACTGACACTCTTCCAACTGAGCTATGGGTGCGAAAGCCGTAAGGTTAACGCATATTGGCTTTATTGGCAAAGTTTATCTTGAAAGTGTCTGAAAGTGGTATTGGCGGTCACGCTTTTGCATGGGTGGAATATTCAAATAACTACAAAGGTTTACAAGAATCAGATGGCCTTTTTGAGGATTTTTGCGTATCTTTTTCTCAAGATGGATTGGAAAGCCTTTGCGAATTCAGTATAATCCAGCAAAATATTGTTAACTGCGTTTAACACATAAACTATAACTTACAGCACAACCTAACCTAACGGCGAGGCCTACCAAATGAAACAACTCCGCGACTCCAAAGCCCAAGGCTCTGCATTGTTTACCCTTGTGAGCGGTATCGTTATTGCCATTGCAGTCATTTACTTCCTCATCAAATTGGCGGGCAGCGGCTCGTATGCAGACGTTGCCCAATCTTCCGAAACTGCTACCCAAACCCGCATCCAGCCCGTAGGACAGCTTACCTTGGGAGACGGCATTCCGGTAGGCGAACGCAAAGGCGATCAGATTTTCAACAAAATCTGTATCCAGTGTCACGGCGCAGACAAATCCGTCCCCAACGCGCCGAAAATCGAAAACAACGGCGAATGGGCTCCCCGTATCGCCCAAGGCTTCGACACCCTTTTCCAACACGCTTTGAACGGCTTTAACGCCATGCCTGCAAAAGGCGGCGCAGCCGATTTGACCGACCAAGAACTCAAACGCGTCATCGCTTACATGGCGAACAAGAGTGGCGGTACCTTTCCTGATCCGGATGCCGCAGCTCCTGCCGATGCAGCCGCTTCCGGTGAAGCCGCTTCAGCTCCGGCGGCTGAAGGTGCAGCTCCTGCAGAAGCCCCTAAAGCAGATGCGGCCAAAGCAGATGACAAAGGTGCGGCAGCTCCGGCAGCCGGCGGCGCAGACGGCAAAAAAGTTTACGAAGCCAACTGCCAAGCATGTCACGGCGGTGCAGTTCCAGGTGTTCCTCATGTAGGTAAAAAAGAAGACTGGGCTCCTCGTATCAAACAAGGTAAAGACACCCTGCACAAACACGCACTCGAAGGCTTTAACGCAATGCCTGCCAAAGGCGGTAACGGTAGCCTGAGCGATGATGAAGTGAAAGCTGCAGTTGATTACATGGCTAATCAGTCTGGTGCTAAATTCTAAGATTTGATTTCGAATCTCGAATAGAAAGCGCATTCTGCAAAAGGATGCGCTTTTTTCGTGCAGGAAATCCGGATCTTGCTATAATACTGAAGTAGTAAATTATTCTCATGATCAAGGGTCGTCTGAAAGATTCAGACGGCCTTCGAATACAATCAAGATTCTTTTAAAGAAGTTCAACCATATTCACATACGACAAAACAATCACGGAGTTATCTCATGGCAAAAAAATATTTCGGTACTGACGGTGTGCGCGGCGAAGTCGGTCAATTCCCTATTAATCCTGATTTTGTCCTGAAATTAGGCTATGCGGCAGGCCAGGTTTTGGTGCAGCACGAAGGCGAAATCAAACCGACCGTCTTGATCGGTAAAGACACGCGTATTTCAGGCTATATGCTGGAAGCCGCGCTGATTGCCGGTTTTACCGCCGCCGGTGTCAATGTTATTCAAACCGGCCCTCTGCCGACTCCGGGCGTAGCGTATTTGACCCGTGCTTTGCGTTTGTCTGCCGGTGTGATGATTTCTGCTTCCCACAATGTTTATTCCGATAACGGCATTAAATTCTTTGCCGAAGGCGGTGTGAAGCTGAGCGATGAAATCGAGTTGGAAATCGAAGCCAAAATCGATGAGGAAATGAAAACCCAGCCGTCCAGCCGTCTTGGCCGCGCGCGCCGGATTAATGGTGCGGATGACCGCTATATCGAGTTCTGTAAATCCACTTTCCCAAGTCATTTGGACTTGCGCGGTCTGAAATTGGTGGTCGATACCGCCAATGGTGCAGGCTATGCGGTTGCGCCTAAAGTATTCCATGAATTAGGTGCGCAAGTGGTCAGTATCGGTAATGAGCCGAACGGCTACAACATCAATGAAAAATGCGGTGCGACCCATCCGAAAGCTTTGCAAGCCGCTGTATTGCAAAATGAAGCCGATTACGGCATTGCCTTGGACGGCGACGGCGACCGTTTGATGATGGTTGACCGCAATGGCAAAGTGTATGACGGCGACAGCTTGATTTATGTAATTGCCAAAGCACGCGCGCACGAAGGCGTGGAAATCGGCGGCGTGGTGGGTACGGTAATGACCAATATGGCGATGGAAGTTGCTTTGAAAGAGCAGGGTGTTGATTTCTGTCGCGCTAAAGTGGGCGACCGCTATGTGTTGGAACAGCTCCACCAACGCGGTTGGCTGATTGGCGGCGAAGCCAGCGGTCATATTTTGTGCATGGATAAACACAATACTGGCGACGGCATTATTTCTGCGCTGCAAGTTTTGGCTGCATTGCAAATCTTGAATCAAGACCTTGCCACCGTTTGCGCCGATTGGCAGCCGTATCCGCAAACCATGATTAACGTCCGCATCAAAAAAGGCCAAAACTGGCAGGATGCTTCCAAAGAGGCTTTGGCTGAAGTGGAAAAAGAACTCGAAGGCAAAGGCCGCGTGGTCTTGCGTGCATCCGGTACCGAGCCTGTCGTGCGTGTGATGGTGGAAGCCAAACAGGCGGACTGGGCGAAAAAAGGTGCAGAAAAAATTGCCGCCGCCATTCAAGGTCAAAAGTAACAGTATTTTTGATGTTGAATTGAACTAAATAAAAGGCCGTCTGTTGTTCAGACGGCCTTTGTGTTTCATTAGAAGCTTAATTGCTCAAGACATCAACGCCTTTAGGAGGCGTGAATTTGAACATACCGCTGGAAAGGTTAGGCTTGGTGTTCAAACCGCTGAAGCTGATGCTGGTTTGGTTGCCGAAGCTGTCTTTCAGCTGCATGGCGGCGAGGTTGTCGCCTTTGAAGCCGATGCGGATGTATTGGTAGCCGGCGTTGTTTTTCTTAGGCGTAGCCAAAACGTAGTCGATGCCGTTGGCAGAGCCGTCTTCTTTCAGCGTGTAGCTGCTGTCCAATGCCGTTTTATTGGAGAGGATGGCGGCAGGGCTGTCGCCGATGGTTTGGTCTTGTGAGGACTTGGTTACTTGCGCCAAATCTACGTCATAGAGCCAAATGGTTTTGCCGTCGCCGACGATGGTTTGTTTGTAGGGTTTGGTGTATTCCCATTTGAACAAACCCGGGCGCAGGATTTTGAATGTGCCGTATGTGGTTTGGGTTTTCTTTTTGCTGTGAACGGTTTGGCTGAAGTTGCCGCTGATACCGTCGGCGTCATTATTGAATTTTTTCAGGGCGTCCACTGCGCCGGCTTGTGCAAAGCCGATGGCTGAAGAAAGCAGCGCGGCAGCGGTCAGGGTGAACAGTCGGGTAGTTTTCATGTTTTGGTTCCTTGTTCGGAGAGATGGGTTCAGTATAGACGTTATGGTGTAACAGGCAAGGGGCTGAAGGGCGGGTTTAATTTGTGTAAATATGAAAAAACTAAGCAAGTACCTGAAATAATTTTATTTCTTCAGACGGCCTGTATTTGGTTTTGACGTTTTTTTAATGAAACGCATAAGGGCTTGGTGTGGTATTTAATGTCATTTTACGGAAAGCGTGAAATTATAGTCTTTCTGTTTACTTTTTAAAACGGTTATAATATTTATCTTTTGAAAACAATGGTTTTGTATGTATCTGAATCCTTATCCTTTATTGGAACAGGCTTTGCTATCGGACAATCCGGATGAAAAAGGAAAATTGACGCAGGCCTTGTTTGCGCAGTTGGGCGAGGCGGAAGGCTTGACGGCTGAAGCGTCGAAACCCGTGGATTGCCGTTTTGCCGGTCATCCGTTGCGTCCGCGTTTGGTTGCACCTTCGGAGGTTACGCCGCGCAAGATGAATACGGTCGAAGGCTATGCGGCGATGTTGCATGCGATTGCGCATATTGAATTTAACGCGATTAATCTGGCTTTGGATGCGGCGTATCGTTTCCGCAATATGCCGTTTCAGTTTGTGCGCGATTGGGTAAGGGTGGCGAAAGAAGAAGTGTTTCACTTCGGCTTGATGCGTGGCCGTCTGAACAGCTTGGGCTACGATTACGGCGATTTTGAAGCGCACGGGCATTTGTGGGACATGGCGTATAAAACCGCTTACGATCCCTTGTTGCGCATGGCTTTGGTGCCGCGGGTATTGGAAGCGCGCGGTTTGGATGTTACGCCGGGTATTCGTGCAAAAGTGGCGCAGCGTGGCGATATGGAAACCTGCGATGTGCTGGATATTATTTACCGCGACGAAGTGGGGCATGTCGCCATCGGCAATCATTGGTATCAGCATCTTTGCCGTGAGCGCGGTTTGGAACCGGTCGCCCTGTTCCGCAGCCTGATTGCGCGTTACGATATGTTTATCTTCCGCGGCTACGTCAATATCGAAGCGCGGGAACGTGCAGGATTCAGCCGTTTCGAGCTGGATATGTTGGAAGATTTTGAGAAAAGTTTGAAACAGGATAAAAAGGCCGTCTGAAACGGTAAAACCATCATGGCACATCATCACGATCATTCGCACGCACACACGCATACCGCTAATAAGCAGGTATTGCGCACTTCATTTTTTGTTATTGCCGGATTTATGCTGGTTGAGGCGGTCGGCGGCTGGCTGACCAATTCTTTGGCCCTGCTTTCCGATGCGGGGCATATGTTCAGCGATGCGTTTTCGCTGGGCATGGCATTGTGGGCATTCAAACTTGGCGAGAAACAGACCACGCTGCAAAAGACATTCGGTTATAAGCGTTTTGAAATTTTAACGGCGATGTTTAACGGATTGTCGCTGGTGTTGATTGCGGCGATGATCTTTTATGAAGCAGTCAAACGATTGTTTTATCCGCCGGAAATTTTGACGGGCGGCATGTTGGTGGTCAGTATCATCGGATTGCTGGTCAACATCGGCGTCGCCGTTTATATGTTGAAAAATAGCGATACCGAAGAAAACGTCAATATGCGCGGTGCGTATCTTCATGTAATCAGCGATTTGTTCGGCTCGATAGGGGCGATTGTCGCAGCAGTGCTGATAATGGCGTATGGCTGGCAATGGGCGGATACGGTTGCCAGCGTATTGGTGGCGGCTTTGGTAGGGCGCAGCGGCTGGACGCTGTTTAAACAGACTTTGCACATTTTGATGGAAGGCGCGCCGGAAAACATCCATACCGATGAGTTGCTCAGCGTGATCCGCAATACGGAAGGCGTAAAATCCGTTCATGACTTGCATGTTTGGACGATTACCAGCAATATCCACGTTTTATCCTGCCATATTGTCGTAGATGGCAGCATGACGGTTGCAGAGTCCGAACAGATCGCCTACCGTATCGAACATGAATTGGCTCATCACAACATCGGACATTGTACGATTCAGATTGAAAGCGAACGGCATCCGCATAAAGATGAAGTCTTGTGTTCGCAGGAAATGCATGAACACCATCACCATTAACCATATTCAGGCCGTCTGAAACTTGTTGAATTGTTCAGACGGCCTTCTAAAATCATCAAAGGAACACTTATGACCCAAGCCGTATTATTCGACCTTGACGGCACGCTTGCCGATACCGCACTTGATTTGGGTGGCGCGCTCAACACGGTATTGCGCCGACACGGTTTGCCTGAAAAAAGCATGGATGAAATCCGTCCGCAGGCCAGCCACGGTGCGAGCGGTTTGCTCAAACTCGGTGCAGGCATTACGCCCGAGCATCCGGACTATATGCAATGGCGCAAAGAGTTTTTGGACGAATACAGCCGCTGCTATGCCGATCAAACCATCTTGTTCGACGGCGTAAACGAAATGCTGGAAGCCTTAGTTCGATGCGGTATCCAATGGGGCATTATTACCAACAAGCCCATGCGCTTTACCGATGCCCTCGTGCCTAAACTCGGGTTTACCGTGCCTCCTGCCGTGATTGTCAGCGGCGATACTTGCGATGAACCCAAGCCCAGCGTGAAGCCTATGTTTTATGCATGCGAAGAGATTGGCGTTGAGGCGCAGCGATGTTTTTATGTCGGCGATGCCGAGCGCGATATGCAGGCAGGCAAAAATGCAGGCATGACGACCGTGCTTGCCGATTGGGGCTATATTTCTACCGAAGACCAAACCGAAAACTGGCTTGCCGATTTCCGTATTGCCACGCCTTTGGATTTGTTGGCAATCTTGCGTTAAAACCCTGTAATAATCCGTTTTCAGACGGCCCGAAACGGCGTAAAATCACATAAATTTGTATTTTTTCAACCGTTTTACTACTTGTAAAGAGAAAAATCATGTTCTTCAAGCATATCGAAGCAGCTCCTGCTGATCCGATTTTAGGTTTGGGCGAAGCGTTTAAAGCCGAAACCCGTCCCGAAAAAGTCAATCTCGGCATCGGCGTGTACAAAGACGCATCCGGCGCAACGCCTATTGTCAAAGCCGTCAAAGAGGCTGAAAAACGCCTGTTGGAAAGCGAGACAACTAAAAACTACCTCACCATCGACGGCGTTGCCGATTACAACGAGCAAACCCAAATCCTGTTGTTTGGCAAAGACCACGAAATCATTGCCAGCCGTCGCGCCAAAACAGCGCAAAGCCTTGGCGGTACAGGTGCATTGCGCATTGCGGCCGAATTTGTCAAACGCCAGTTGAACGCGCAAACCATCTGGATTTCCAATCCGACTTGGCCAAACCACAACGCCATCGCCAAAGCGGTCGGTATCCAAGACAAACCGTATCGTTATTATGATGCCGCCAAACACGGTTTGGATTGGGACGGCATGATTGAAGACTTGAGCCAAGCGCAAAAAGGCGACATCGTCCTGCTGCACGGCTGCTGCCACAACCCCACCGGTATCGACCCTACGCCCGAACAATGGGAAACTTTGGCTAAACTTTCTGCCGAAAAAGGCTGGTTGCCACTGTTTGACTTTGCTTACCAAGGCTTCGGTAATGGTTTGGAAGAAGATGCCTACGGCTTGCGCGTATTCTTGAAATACAATAAAGAATTGCTGATTGCCAGCTCTTATTCCAAAAACTTCGGCATGTACAACGAGCGCGTCGGCGCGTTCACTTTGGTAGCTGAAGATGAAGCAACAGCAGCCCGCGCCCACAGCCAAGTCAAAACCATCATCCGTACCTTGTATTCCAACCCGGCT
This sequence comes from Neisseria sp. P0022.S010, assembly GCF_051956635.1. Taxonomy (NCBI): domain Bacteria; kingdom Pseudomonadati; phylum Pseudomonadota; class Betaproteobacteria; order Neisseriales; family Neisseriaceae; genus Neisseria; species Neisseria sp. P0022.S010. The sequence continues at coordinate 24,790 of NZ_JBQCXF010000009.1, forward strand.
TCACACGGTGCGAACACCATTGCGCTGGTGTTGAAAAATGATGATTTGAAAGCACAATGGATTGCCGAACTTGACGAAATGCGCGGCCGCATCAAAGCCATGCGTCAAAAATTTGTCGAATTGCTTAAAGCAAAAGGTGCAACCCAAGACTTTGATTTCATTATCGAACAAAACGGTATGTTCTCTTTCAGCGGCTTGACTCCTGAACAAGTTGACCGTTTGAAAAACGAGTTTGCCATTTATGCCGTCCGTTCCGGCCGCATTAATGTTGCAGGCATTACCGATGACAACATCGACTACCTGTGCGAAAGCATTGTGAAAGTCTTGTAATTGTCGAATTAAAGGCAAAGGCCGTCTGAATCATTCAGACGGCCTTTATTTTTGGTTGTCGAAGCTTATCCGGCAACTGCGTTAATTCCCCAATAAATCATGGCATAGCGCAGCAGTTTGCCTGCAATCAGAATGATGGCGCAATGCAGGGCATTGAGCCTGAGCCAGCCTGCGGCAAGGGGGAGGGCATCACCGATAATCGGTAGCCATGCGAACAATAGCGGCCAAATTCCCCAACGATTAAGCCTTTCCAACATTTTTTCAGACGGCCTTTTTTTATTTGGAAACATCCTGCCCATGTAATACGAAACCATACTGCCCAAGCCATTCGCCAATCCGGCACACAAACATGCGCCGAGGGCATGTTGCGGATATTGGTACACAAATGCGGCGTATGCCGCCTCGGATGTACCCGGAAGTAGTGTGGCAGAAGTAAAGGCAGAGGCAATCAGGCCAAGGTAAGCGTAAAGAAGGGGCATATTTTGAGTTATATCAATGAGTATTGTAAAAAAGAAATAACAGGCTTAATAAGAGGATTATGCCTTTATTTTTAATCTATTAAAATATAAATCCAATATTATTGAATTTTTTAAAATTAAACGGCTGAAAGATAATGTAGTCGGCTGTTAGAAAATAGTTTTCAAAGTGACGGATTATCAGTATGATACGGGCGGCTGTTAATGGGTGTTAAGTTCAATGAACTGATTTAAGCTCGTTTTTCCAGCAAATCTTAACAAAACGAAAGGCAAATCATGTCTGCGCATTCACAACAAAATCATACTCCTGCGCTGGTCGTCCTAACCACACTCTTTTTCATGATGGGTTTCATTACCTGCATGAACGATATTTTGATTCCGCATTTGAAAGATATTTTCGACCTGACTTATGTTCAGGCAATGCTGATTCAATTCTGTTTCTTTACCGCTTATGCGATTATGTCGATTCCGATGGGCTATTTGGTCGGCAAAATCGGCTATAAAAACGGCGTGATTAGCGGCTTCGTATTGACCGCCATCGGCTGTCTGCTCTTCTATCCTGCTGCCGGCAGTCATTCTTATGCAACTTTTTTGGGTGCATTGTTTATTTTGGCTTCAGGTGTAACACTGTTGCAAGTAGCGGGTAATCCTTATGTGACTTTGCTGTCCAAACCGGGTAAAGAATCTGCAACACTGACTTTGGTTCAGGCATTTAATTCTTTGGGTACGACCATTGCTCCGCAAATCGGCGCATTCCTGATTTTGGCTGATGCAACACAAACTGTCAGCAAAGCCGAGCAAATTTCTTCCGTTCAAATTCCGTATTTAGGGTTGGCCGGTTTGCTGATTATTTTGGCTGTTTTTGTCAAAATGATTCGTTTGCCTGATGCGCGTAAAATTGCCGAAGAAGAGAGCGAACATAACCATGATGGCAAACACAGTGTTTGGCAATACCGTCATTTGGTTTTTGGTGCGGCCGGTATTTTCTGTTATGTCGGTGCGGAAGTATCCATCGGTTCTTTATTGGTCAGCGTGTTGGGCTATCTGAAAGGTTTGGACCACGCATCTGCCGCAAAATATTTGTCGTTCTACTGGGGCGGTGCAATGGTTGGCCGTTTCTTAGGCTCTGCCATCATGGCGAAAATTGCGCCTAACCGCTATTTGGCATTTAACGCTACTGCTGCTGTTGCCTTGTTGGGCGTTGCTATGTTGGCAGGTAAAGCCAGTGCGGATATTGCGATGTGGGCATTGTTGGCCATCGGCTTTTTCAATTCCATCATGTTCCCAACCATTTTCTCTTTGGCAACCAAAGGTCTGGGCCGATTCACCAGCAGCGCTTCCGGCGTGTTGTGTACTGCGATTGTCGGCGGTGCGGTTGTGCCTGTGGTACAAGGTTGGGCAGCGGATACTTACGGCTTGATGATTTCTTTCGTTGTATCAGCGATTTGTTATGTTTATATCGTCTTCTTTGCTATAAAAGGCTACAAAGCTGACGAATAATTCATCATGATAACAGGCCGTCTGAAACCTTATGGGATTTCAGACGGCCTTTTGACTTTGTGGCATAATGATTTAAATGACAGGAGGAAAAAATGGCCAAAATCATTTTGCTGCATGGCTTGCACATGCATTCGTGGGTCATGAGGCCGCTGGCGTATTTGCTGGAACAAGAAGGTTTTGAAGTTGCGCTGTTCGATTATTGCAGTGTGTTGCACGCGATGAATCGGCATGTTGAGGACTTGGCGGGATGGATTGATGAGAACCATGCTGATGAAACGCTGCACTTTGTGGGTCACAGTTTGGGCGGCTTGGTTTTACGCAATTTTGCGGCGGCATATCCGGATAAAGTCAGCGGCCGTATCGTTACCATGGGTACGCCGCACCAAGGCAGCCGGGCTGCGCAACGCGTGCTCAATTTGGGTTTGCAAAAGCCGGTATTGGGCGGCTCTTACAAAGGGGCGTTGGACGGCAGTATGCCTGAGTTGCCTGTCGGTATTGAGCTAGGCAGTATCGCCGGTAACAAACCGTATGGTCTGGGCCGTGTTTTAGGTTTGCACGGCGAACATGATGGTACGGTCTTGGTCAGCGAAACGCATTGTCCGAATATGCGCGATCATGTCGTTTTGCCGGTCAGCCATAGCGGTATGCTGTTCAACCGCAAAACTGCCGGACAGGTGGTGGCATTTTTGCATGATGGATATTTTAAAAAGCAATAAAACACCATTTATTCTAATTAAAAAATATTTTATACTAAATAATTCGTTTATTTTAAAGAAAATGGCAAGGATTTGTGAGCGTTGTTTTCGTAAAATAATCAGCAGGCCGTCTGAAACCGGTTTTTCAGACGGCCTGTTATGCTAAAATCTGTTAAATACTTATTAAAAAGGCAAAGAACAATGTTTGCTTTCAAATCCTTACTCAATATGCCGCGTTTCGAGGCCATTGCGGTGGCCTTGGCTTTGGTGGCGGCAATGGGTTATACGATTATTTCGCTTGAATGGCTGCCGCATATGTCGATTGTGACGGCGATCGTGGTCTTGCTTTTGTACGGTTTGATGCGCGGCTTGAAATATCAAGACATGCAAAACGGTATGATAGGCGCGGTCGGGCAGGGCATGGGCGCGATTTATCTGTTTTTCTTTATCGGACTGATGGTCAGCGCGTTGATGATGAGCGGTGCGATTCCGACGCTGATGTATTACGGTTTCGGATTGATTTCACCGACTTATTTTTATTTCTCGGCGTTTGCGCTTTGCTCGGTCATCGGTATTTCCATCGGCAGTAGTTTGACGACTTGTGCAACTGTCGGCGTGGCCTTTATGGGTATGGCGGCTGCGTTTCATGCCGATATGGCGATGACGGCAGGTGCGATTGTGTCGGGTGCGTTCTTCGGCGATAAAATGTCGCCGCTTTCCGATACGACCGGTATTTCCGCTTCGATTGTCGGCATTGATTTGTTCGAGCACATCAAAAACATGATGTACACCACTGTGCCTGCGTGGTTGATCAGTGCGGCATTGATGTTGTGGCTCTTGCCCAATGTTGCCGCACATGACATGAACAGCGTCGAAGCTTTCCGCGCGCAATTGGAAGCAACCGGTTTGGTGCATGCTTACTCGCTGATTCCGTTTGCCTTACTGGTTATCCTTGCCCTGATGCGCGTCAATGCCATTGTGGCCATGTTGTTTACCGTTGTGGTGGCGCTGATTGTGACTTACTTCCACAGTACGCCTGATTTGAAACAGCTGGGCGCGTGGTTTTACAGCGGATACAAACTCGAAGGCGAAGCATTCAAAGACATTGCCCGCTTGATTTCGCGCGGCGGCTTGGAAAGCATGTTCTTTACGCAAACCATCGTGATACTCGGCATGAGCTTGGGCGGTCTGTTGTTCAGCATTGGTGTGATTCCGTCTTTGCTGGAAGCCATTCGTGCGTTCCTGACCAATGCCGGACGCGCTACTTTCAGCGTGGCCATGACATCGGTCGGCGTCAACTTCCTGATTGGCGAGCAATATTTAAGTATTCTGCTTTCCGGCGAAACCTTTAAGCCGGTTTATGACAAACTCGGCCTGCATTCGCGCAACCTTGCCCGTACGCTGGAAGATGCGGGTACGGTCATCAACCCGTTGGTTCCTTGGAGCGTCTGCGGCGTATTTATCAGCCATGCCTTGGGCGTGCCTGTTTGGGAATACCTGCCTTATGCCTTCTTCTGCTACTTGAGCTTGGCTCTGACGCTGGTGTTTGGCTGGACAGGGCTGACTTTGAGTAAAAAATAAACAGTAGGCTGTTTGATCATCAGGCCGTCTGAATGCGTTTCAGACGGCCTGCTTTGTTTGAAGCAGCCCCATCGGATATAATTGCCGCGCCATATAAAAACAATTCCAACCATGAACAAACAAATCCGCCAAGAAATTTTCGAGCGTTTCCGCGCTGCCAATCCGCATCCGACTACCGAGTTGAATTTCAGTTCGCCGTTTGAGCTGCTCATCGCTGTTTTATTGTCTGCGCAGGCGACTGATGTCGGCGTGAACAAAGCGACTGCAAAGCTCTTTCCCGTTGCCAATACGCCGCAAGCCATGTTGGATTTGGGGCTGGACGGCGTGATGGAATACACCAAAACCATAGGCCTCTACAAAACCAAGTCCAAACACATCATGCAGACTTGCCGTATTTTGCTGGAAAAATACAATGGCGAAGTGCCTGCCGACCGAGAGGCTTTGGAATCTTTGCCCGGTGTTGGCCGGAAAACTGCCAACGTGGTATTGAACACTGCATTCGGGCAACCTGTTATGGCGGTCGATACCCATATTTTCCGTGTGGCCAACCGTACTAAAATCGCGCCGGGCAAGGATGTGCGCGAAGTTGAAGACAAGTTGATGCGCTTTATTCCCAAAGAATTTTTGATGGATGCCCATCATTGGTTGATTTTGCACGGCCGCTATACATGTAAGGCTTTGAAACCGCAATGCAGCAAATGTTTGATTAATGATTTGTGCGAATATCCGGCAAAACTGTAAATAAAAACAGATAAAAAAAGGCCGTCTGAATTTCAGACGGCCTTTGATTTGGCTGTGATTAGTCGGCAACTGCCATCAGGCTGGCGTTACCGCCGGCAGCGGTAGTATTGATACTGCAAGAGATTTCTTCAAATACTTGCAGGATGTCCAGACCTTGTTCGGAAGGCAGGATGCGGATGAGCGCACCGTCGCGGCCGGCCAACTCTTGTTTGCGCTCGCTGCTCAAAGGCTCGATAGCGGCAACATGGCTGATGCCTGCGTTTTCAGGTTTGCTGTTGACTTGCAACAAACCGTCCAAATCGGCTGAGTAGGAAGCCAACGGGCTGTTAGGCTCAACAACGGTTTGGATGCCTGCGGCTGCCAGCTCGGTCAGGGCAGAGAAGGCTTGCAGCAGATTGCCGCCATGTACCCAAACGCGTTTTGGAGAACGCCAGCTCAATGAGTTGCGTTCGCCGGTCGGGCCGACCAATACGGTTTCGGCTTTGCGCAGGGTACGGACGCGGGCGTGACCCAAAGCTGCGGCTGCGGCTTTTTTCTCTTCGGCGTTAAACGGCAGTTTGTGAACCAGGGTTTCCAAACGTTTGAGCGCGTCTTCGTCTGCTTGGCCGATGCGGCTGAGGGTTGGGGCAACCCATTCAGGAGTACGTACCAGGCGTTGCAGATAGAATGAACCGCCTGCTTTTGGACCGGTACCGGACAAGCCGTGACCGCCGAAAGGTTGTACGCCGACAACGGCACCGACGATGTTGCGGTTAACGTAGATGTTACCGGCTTCGATGCGGTCGCGGATGTGGTCGACAGTGCCTTCGATACGGCTGTGTACACCGCTAGTCAGAGCATAGCCTTTGGCATTGATTTGGTCGATGAGTTGATCCAATTCGCTGGCGCGGTAGCGGACAACGTGCAGTACAGGACCGAACACTTCGCGTTGCAACTCGTTCAGGTTGTTCAATTCAAACAGGATTGGACGAACGAAGGTAGAGTTGTTGTCATTAACGTCGGCGGCAGTTTTGATTTCGTGGTAAGCCTTCGCTACGCCTTTCATTTTGTTGATGTGGGCCAACAGGTTTTGTTGGGCTTCAGCATCGATGACAGGGCCGATGTCTGTGGTCAGTTGGATCGGTTTGCCGACAACCAGCTCATCCATTGCACCTTTGATAATGTTGATCATTTTATCGGCAACATCTTCTTGAACACACAAGATACGCAGGGCGGAACAACGTTGGCCCGCGCTGTCGAAGGCAGAGTTCAATACGTCGAGGCAGACTTGTTCCGGCAGGGCGGTAGAGTCTACGATCATCGCGTTTTGACCGCCGGTTTCGGCAATCAGGACAGGGCTGTCGTCGCGTTTGGACAGGGCTTTGTTGATCAGGCGCGCTACTTCGGTAGAACCGGTGAAGATCACGCCGCCGATGCGGGCATCGTCGGTCAGGGCGGAGCCGACATCACCTGCGCCGAGTACGAGTTGCAGCGCAGAAGTCGGAATACCGGCTTGATGCATCAGGGAAACGGCGTAAGTAGCAATCAGGCTGGTTTGTTCGGCAGGTTTGGCGATAACGGTGTTACCGGCAGCCAGGGCGGAAACGACTTCGCCGGTAAAGATGGCCAATGGGAAGTTCCATGGGCTGATGGCAACGATTGCGCCGACGGCTTTGGCATCTTTAGGCAGGGTGTTTTCAGCTTCGTTGGCATAGTAGCGGCAGAAGTCAACGGCTTCGCGTACTTCGGCAACGGCGTTGTTCAGGGTTTTACCGGCTTCGCGGACGGCCAGCATCATCAATGCAGGCGTGTGTTGTTCCAACAAATCCGCAAAACGGCGCAGGCAGTCGGCGCGTTCTGAAGCAGGTTTGGCGCTCCACTCTGGCAGGGCGGCAACGGCTGCGCCAATAGCTTCTTGGGCCAATGCTGCATCGGCAAAGCTGACAGTGCCGACAACATCGTTGTGGTCTGCAGGGTTGCGGACGGGTTGCGCTTCGCCCACGTTACGCGCTTCGCCATTGACGATAGACGCGGCGTGGAAGTCTTCGGAAGAAGCTTGGTTGAGTTTTTCTTGCAGGTTTTGCAATACGTTTTCGTTGCTGAAATCGACGCCTTGGGAGTTCAGACGGCCTTTGCCATACAAATCGCGTGGCAGAGGCAAGGCCGGATGCAGGTGGATGCCTTGTTCGGCGATGGTGTCGAACGGGCTCTTAATCAGGCGGTCGATGCTGATGTTTTCGTCAACGATTTGGTTCACGAAAGAAGAGTTCGCACCGTTTTCCAACAGGCGGCGTACCAAGTAGGCAAGCAGGGTTTCGTGTGTGCCGACCGGGGCATACACGCGTACGCGGCGGCCTAAGTTTTGCGGGCCGACCACTTGGTCGTACAAGGTCTCGCCCATGCCGTGCAGACATTGGTGTTCGAAGTCCTTGCCTTTACCCATTTGGTAGATTGCGCCCAAGGTGTAGGCGTTGTGTGTGGCAAATTGTGGGAACACGGCATCTTGCGCATCCAAGAGTTTGCGTGCGCAGGCAAGGTAGGAGATGTCGGTGTGGACTTTACGGGTGTAAGTCGGGTAGCCGTCCATGCCGTCTACTTGGGCCCATTTCACTTCGCTGTCCCAGTATGCGCCTTTAACCAAACGGATCATCAGTTTTTGGTTGTTGCGGCGGGCTAGGTCGATTAAGTAGTCGATAACGAACGGGCAGCGTTTTTGGTAGGCTTGAACAACGAAACCGATACCTTTGTAGCCGGCTAAGTCAGGATCGGAAACCAAAGCTTCCATCAAGTCCAAAGATAATTCGAGACGGTTGGCTTCTTCGGCATCGATGTTGATACCGATATCGTATTTTTTACCCAAAAGGAACAATTCTTTCAGGCGCGGCAGCAGTTCGCTCATCACGCGTTCGTGTTGGGCGCGTGAGTAGCGTGGGTGGATGGCGGAAAGTTTGACGGAAATACCGTTGCCTTCGTAAACACCTTGGCCTGCGGCATCTTTACCGATGGCGTGAATGGCTTGGACGTAGTCGTTGTAGTAGCGGTTGGCATCTTCTTCGGTGTATGCGGCTTCGCCCAACATATCGAAGGAGAAGCGGTAACCCATTTTCTCGCGCTCTTTACCGTTTTGCAGCGCTTCTTCAATGGTTTGACCGGTGACGAACTGTTTGCCCAGCAGGCGCATGGCGTAGTTAACGCCTTGACGGATCAGAGGCGCGCCGCCTTTGCTGATCAGACGGCTCAATGCGGAACTCATCTGTTTGTCGTTTGTCGCGGTCAGTTTGCCGGTAATCAGCAGGCCCCATGCGGCCGCGTTAACGAAGAGGGAAGGGCTGTTGTTCAAGTGGCTTTTCCAGTTGCCTTCAGAGATTTTGTCGGCAATCAGGCGGTCACGGGTGGCATTGTCCGGAATACGCAGCAGGGCTTCGGCCAGACACATCAGTGCAACACCTTCTTCACTGGAGAGGGAAAACTCATGCATCAAGGCATCTACACCGCTGGCTTTGGTACGGCTGGCACGGACTTGGGTAACCAAACGACGGGCAAGCTCGGAAGCGGCGTTGCGCTCTTCGTCGGTCATCTGTGCACGTTGCAACATATCCTGTACGGCTTCGATTTCATCGCGGCGGTAGGCATCGGTTATCGCTTGGCGCAGAGGAGTTTGTGTTGGAAAAGCAAAGTTAAACATTATTTAAGTTCTCCAGAGGTTTTTTCATGATTTCAGACGGCCTGGATAGGATTGCTAAAACAGGTATTCTGAAGGATAGTAATATCGTAATAAATTTATGATGCGGATACAAGATGCATCCGCATAAATTGCTGTTTTTTCTGATAAGTATCAGATTATTTTGAAACAGTTTATGTCGTAAAAACGGCCTGCACGGAATCATGCAGGCCGTCTGAAAACACCTTATTTAGAGGCGCGGTATTCTGCGTCTGCTTTTTCAAAGCGTTCTTGCAATTCACGTGAAGGTTTTTTGTCGATCAGGGACACCAAAACAATCACGAGTGTGCAAATGATAAAGCCGGGGACGATTTCATAGACAGTAGCGAAACCTGTTTCTTGTGCGGCCAAAGCAGGTTTTTTGATCCATTCGGCCCAAACCACTACAGTCAGCGCACCTGCAATCATGCCGGAGAGTGCACCGTAGGCAGTAATGCGTTTCCACAGTACAGACAGGATAACAACCGGACCGAATGCGGCACCAAAACCTGCCCATGCGTAAGCCACCAAGCCCAATACTTTGCTGTTAGGGTCAGAAGCAATCAGGATGGAAATCACGGCAATCGCCAAAACCATCAGACGGCCAATCCATACCAACTCGGCTTGTTGTGCTTTTTTACGCAGGAAGCCTTTGTAGAAGTCTTCGGTAATCGCGCTGGAGCAAACCAACAATTGGCAAGACAGGGTGGACATTACGGCGGCGAGAATCGCGCTCAAGATGATACCGGCAACCCAAGGGTTGAAGAGCAGGGTAGCCAAAGCGATGAAGATACGTTCGTGGTTGCCGTTCATTTCATCAACGTGGGCAGGGTTAGCGCCGAAGTAAGCGATACCGAAATAGCCGACAGCCACGGCACCGGCCATACACAGAATCATCCAAGTCATACCGATGCGGCGTGCAGAAACCAAGGATTTAGCGCTTTCGGCAGCCATGAAGCGGGCCAAAATGTGCGGTTGGCCGAAATAGCCCAAGCCCCAAGCCGCGGTGGAGATAATGCCGATGACGGTCGTACCGGCAAACAGGCTGCCGTATTCTTTACCGGTAGAAGCGGCAACTTGTTGCATAGCGGCATTCATTTGATCTGCACCGCCCAAGCCCAAGTACACCATTACAGGGGTCAGGATCAATGCAAAAATCATCAAAGAAGCTTGCAGGGTATCGGTCCAGCTTACGGCCAAGAAACCGCCCAAGAAGGTATAGGCGATGGTTGCGCCGGCACCCAGCCACATGGCTTGAGTGTAAGACATGCCGTGGAACAGGCTTTGGAACAGGGTAGCACCGGCCACGATGCCTGAAGCACAGTAAATAGTGAAGAAGAACAAGATAATCAGTGCGGAAACCACTTTCATCAAGTGACCGCCGGCACCGAAGCGGTGGAAGAAGTAGTCAGGAAGCGTCAGTGCGTTGTTGGCGTATTCGGTATGCACGCGCAGACGGCCTGCAACCAAAAGCCAGTTGAAGTATGCGCCTACAATCAGACCAATGGCAATCCAAGCTTCATTCAAACCGCTCAGGTAAATGGCACCGGGCAAACCCATCAAAAGCCAACCTGACATATCGGAAGCACCGGCAGACATCGCGGTCACGAACGGGCCCAAGCTGCGGCCGCCGAGGATGTAGTCGTCGAAGTTGCGGGTTGAAAAATAGGCGGCAAGGCCGATCAGTAGTACGGCGACCAAATAGATCGCGAAAGTGATATACATGGGATTCATGTACTTATTCCTCATCTAACTTTTAAAACGGGTTTTGAAATTGCAAGCAATTCATACCCAAACTTTTTTCTAATAAAAATACAGCTTAAAAATCCTGTTTTTTGCGAGAGAGACAGGATAAATTATTTTCAAATACAATAAAATACGAAATCTTAATGCATTAAATTGTAAATAATTTAAACCAGCATACCGTAAAAAGTCGCTTTTGCAAAGCGAAGAACTCAGCCTTTATTCGAAATTGATGCCGCCTTTTGGCTAAGTCATTTAAAAACATAAAAATATATAAATTTTTACTGATGATGACGAAGGAAAGTGTGTGAAACTATCTTTCCTGATGTTTTTTGGGGATTGAAGAGAAAAAGTAATTAAACGACTTGGACTTTCAGACGGCCTTGTGCAGAAACCCCGTATCTGTGTCGGGCAGATACGGGGTTTTTAGAAAAAAGACTACATCAAATAGAAAAATCGTCTTTTAGTAAATGTTTGTAAGCAAAGAGATAAGAGGCTGCAACAAAGGATGATCCGCCGAGGACGTTGCCTAGGAAAACGGGAATCATGTTGTAGAAAAATTGACCCCAGCTGACGTTTGCGCCCGCCCAAATGCCGGCCGGAATGATGAACATATTGGCGACAAAGTGTTGAAAGCCGATTAACACGAAGATCATAACCGGGAACCACATGGCCAAGATTCGTCCTGAAGTATGGCGTGCGCCGAAATAAAACCAGATGCCCATACACACCATCCAGTTACATGCGATGGCGGAAACGAATGCGCGGCCGAAGTCCATATTGACTTTGGCTTCGGCAATGGCAATGGTTTTCGCTGTGGCCGGTCCTTCGGCAAGGCCGACGTAGTGGCCGAGGAAATAGGCCATGGCTACGGCGCCTGCCAGATTGCCCAAGCTGACAATCAGCCAGTTGCGCACCAGTTTGTGGGTGCTGACTCGGCCGGTCAATCTGCCCAAAGCCATAATCATCATATTTCCTGTTGCCAACTCGCCGCCGCCGATTAAGATACAAATCAGTGCGATAGGGAACACGGATGCGCCCAACAGGGCGGCCAGACCGTTCCATTCGGCAGGAATACCGCTGATGACGCGCAGGCAGGCAAGATAGCCGAAGCCGACATAACCGCCGCCTAAGAAACTCAAAATCACCAACATCTTGATGCTGAATTCAGATTTGGCGCAACTCTTGCCGATGGCGTCCTGCAAAATTTCATGAGGGAACAGGTCTCGTGTATCCATGAAGTTTCCTTAAGGTTAATATAAGAATAAAAATATCTTTCTTTATCATGCGGATGGCGAGTTTGCCTGAGAATATGGCGGACAGGAAATAACAGCTGATTGTAAGGATAGAAGCGTAGGTTATATATTGGCAGCCGATGTGTGAAAGGCCGTCTGAAAGCAATACTTTCAGACGGCCTTTAGATGGGGGGATGGGAACTACAAGCGCGTTACGCTTAAAACGCCTTTGATGTTGCCCAGACTGGCCAATACGCGTGGCAGGTCGTTGACTTGGCGGACTTCAAGGGTAAAGCGCATGCTGGCTTCCAAATCGCGTGATTGGGTTTGCACCGCGGTAACGTTGAGCTTGTGCCGCGCCAGCGCATCCGAAACGTCGCGCAACAAACCGGAGCGGTCTTGAGCGCGGATTTCAACATCGACGGCAAACACTTGTCCTTCCTGCAGGGCTGCCCAGCTTGCGTTCAACACTTTTTCCGGAGCCTGCTCGGCAAGGTGGCGGAAAGAAGGGCAGGTGCAGCGGTGGACGGAAATGCCGCGGTCGCGGGTAACAAAGCCCACAATATCGTCGGGCGGCGCGGGTTTGCAGCATTTGGCAAGCGTGGTCATCAGGCCGTCTTCGCCGTCAATCAGAATGCCGTTTTTGCCGCCTTTTTTGATTTTGGACTGTTTGACGATATTGGTCTCGTCAACCGGTACCGGAGCCGGTTCGATCAAAGCGCCGCAGGCCTTACTGATGGCGCGGTTGGAAATTTCGCCCTGACCAATGGCCGTATAGAGTTCGTCGGTTTTTTTGAAGCCGAGTTTTTCCGCCAATGCTTGCAGATTGGGTTTGGGGAAGATTTTTGACAACTGTTTGTCCAACTGGGCCCGGCCTGTTTCGCGCACGGTATCCGCATTTTGCTGGCGGATGAAGGCACGGATTTTGCTGATGGCGCGGTTGGATTTGACCCAGCCTTCGTAGAGCCAGTTGACGGAAGGATTGCCTTCTTTTGCAGTAATGATTTCAACACGTTGTCCGTTTTCCAAAGGCGTGGACAGCGGCACGATTTGTCCTTCGACTTTTGCGCCGCGGCAACGGTCGCCCACGCTGCTGTGCAGGGCATAGGCAAAGTCGATGGGGGTGGCGCCCGTAGGCAGGGAGAGGACTTTGCCGTGTGGGGTCAAAACGTAAATCGTGTCGTTGAACAGCTCGGTTTTGAAGGCGGCGGCGAGGTCTTCCTTGCCGCTTTCGGCCATGTTTTCACGCCAGTCCAAGAGTTGGCGCAACCAGGCGATTTTCTGTTCATAGGCGGAATCGCCCTTGCCGCCTTCTTTATAACGCCAGTGGGCGGCGACACCGAATTCGTTGAATTGGTGCATGTCGAAGGTGCGGATTTGAACTTCCACACCTTTGTCTTCCGGGCCGACGATAACGGTGTGCAAACTTTTGTAGCCGTTGCCTTTCGGGTTGGCGATATAGTCGTCAAACTCACCCGGAATCGGCTGCCAGAGGCTGTGGACGATACCCAGCGTGGTGTAACACTCGGGAACGGTGTCGACCAAAATCCGCACGGCGCGGATGTCGAACAGCCCGTCGAAAGTGAGCTTTTTCTTCACCATTTTTTTGTAAATGGAGTAGATGTGTTTCGGACGACCGGCGACTTCAAAATGAATATTGTATTTTTTCAGTTCCGTACGCAGGATATTGAGGAAATTCTCGATGTATTCGAGGCGCTCGGTGCGCTTTTCGTCCAAAAGCAGGGCGATTTCGCGGTATTTTTCCGGCTCTTGATGGCGGAAGCCCAAATCTTCGAGCTGCCATTTGAGTTGCCACACGCCCAAGCGGTTGGCGAGCGGGGCAAAAATGTCGAGGGTTTCTTTGGCAACGGCACGTTTTTCAGGATTGTCGGGAACGTTGCTTAAGAATTGCAGGGTGCGCGTGCGCATCGCCAGTTTGATCAGGACGACGCGGATGTCGGTAACCATCGCCAACAGCATTTTACGCATGGTTTCGGCTTGTTGGGCGCGCTCTTCCGGCGTGGCAAGGCTGTCCACGCGTGCGAATTGGGTCAGTTTTTGTACTTCGTCTACGCCTTTGACCAACTCGCAAACGGTGCTGTTGCAGCGTTCGGTAACCAATTCTTGCCAAGTGGGAACGTATTTGCCGATGTCGGACAAAATCGTAGCGGCCACGGCATCGGGCAAGAGGTCGAGTTCGCTGACGATTTGCATCGAGCCGAGAAAATGTTCCATTAAAGGCTCGCCGTAAGTCGTTAGGGCATCGGCGGGATAATGTTCTTTAGCCAGGTCAAAGGCCGTCTGAATCAGGTTTTTATCGGGATCAGGCAGCGCGGCGACATAGCCGTCGAACCATGCGAGGAGGCCTTCCAGCGTTACGCTCGATGTTTGGGGCGTTTGGCGAATAGTGGTCATGGCGTGCGTTTTTTTCTTTTTGATAAAAACGTTGCTATTGTAACAGTTTATTGCCGGCAGCCCTAGATTTGTATGCGAAGGTGGCACTATGTTTCAGGAAGCCTTGTTTCAGACGGCCTTGGGTGTTATGGTTAACCGTTTTGAAATTTTAAGGAGCATTTCGATGAAACTGTATATTTACGACCATTGCCCGTTTTGCGTTCGTGCAAGGATGATTTTCGGCTTGCGCGATGTGGCGGTGGAAGAGGTCGTCTTGGCGAACGATGACGAAGCTACGCCGATTGGCATGATTGGCTCAAAACAAGTGCCGATTTTGCAAAAAGAAGACGGTTCGTTTATGGGTGAAAGTTTGGATATTGTCCACTATATCGATCAAGGCCGTCTGAAAGAAGAGGTTCGTCCCGAGGTTCAGGCTTGGTTGGACAAAGTGGGCGAATACAATAATAAATTGGTTCAGCCGCGCATGGTTAAAATCGACCTGCCCGAGTTTGAGACCGATGAAGCGAAACAATACTATATCGACAAAAAAGAGAAAAATATCGGCAATTTCGAGACCAACCTGAACAAAACGGCGCAGTATCTGGAACGTCTGCATCAAGACTTGGCCGAACTGGAAACGCTGGTGTGCGAAGGCAAGGGTTTGGGCGGTGAAATCAGTTTGGAAGATATCCTGACTTTCCCTATTTTGCGCAACCTGACCGTTGTGCGCGGTATTCAATGGCCGCAAAAATTGATGGATTATTTGTTGGCGATGAGCGAGCGATCCGGCGTGGCTCTGTATTTTGACCGCGCGTTGTAATGAATGTTTGAAACATGAAAAAAGGCCGTCTGAACATCTTTCAGACGGCCTTTCGTTTAATAAGCAATCGTATCGGCAACCTGTGACAAACCGTTTTCCAACGATTCAAGCATGGCGGTATAGCCGTCGCCTTGTTGCGGCGTAATGGCGTGAAACGGTTTGCTGCGTCCGTCCGGCCATTGTGCATAACCGCTGATGGTGGTCTGCCCCTGATAGCTGCCTTGGAAAGCTTCGATATAGACTTTCAGGGTTTGGCTACTTTGGCTGCGTGAAGCAGGGACGAAAGTATGGCGCGGATTGAGGCGGTTGAGCTTGTTGCTGAGGTTGGCCGCCAACGCGCCATCGAGCGGTGCTGCCCAAAGGTGGTTTTTCGCCAGATTCACATGATAGGCGTCGGTTTGGTAAACGAGGCCGCCGTTGGCAAGCGGTTCGGCAAGGTTGACTTTGACCGTGATTTCGTTGCCTTGTGCAGCCGGACGGATGTACTGGCTGTCGGGCAGGACGAAATATTGTGTGCTTTGCGCGGTGCCGCAGGCGGCAAGCGTCAGGGCGGCGGCAATCGGGAAGAGGCGCATTATCGGCTTCCTTTCGGGATAGGGTCTTTGCTGCTGCTGTTGAAAATCAGCGCGTTGGGTTTTTCTTTCAAAGTATTAATCACGGGTTGAACGTCTTTTAAAGTCTTGTCCAAACTTTGCAGCGTATTTTGCACGTCGCCGTAGATAGGCGATTGAGGCGATACGCCTTGCAGGGTTTGACGCAATTCTTTCAGGGTTTGGTTCAGCTCGTTCGGAATGTTTTGCGTTTGCGGTTTACCGACCAGTTTGTCGATAGAGCTTAGGGCGGCATTGGCAGATTTGAGTGTGGACTTGAGCTCGGCAAGCGAGCCGTTCAAGCCGGCAACGGTTTTATCCAATGGCAGATTGTTGAATTTATCTAACAAATCGGCCACTTTTGCCTGCAAATCGTCCAAACCGCCGCCTTGGGTTGCGATAACGGTATCGCCGGCATAAACGGTATGCGGTCGTAGCTTGGGCGAGGCGGAAGGCTGATCGTTCAACTCAATCATTTTGCTGCCGGTCAGCAGGTTGTTGCTGGAGATGGTGGCAGTCAGGCCTTTGTTTAAGGCCGTCTGAAATTGTTGTTTCCAATGCTCTTTGCTTTGCTCGTCGGCATTGATTTCCAAACGGGAAGGCTCAATGCGGATGCGCACAGGAATCCAGCCGTTTTCAAACAAATGCAGGCTGTCGTTGCGGTCGAAATAGGGAACATCGGAAACCACGCCGACATTCAGGCCTTTGTATTCGACGGGCGAACCGGCAGTCAGGCCGCGTACGGATTGTTTGAAGAAAGCGGTGTAATACAGCGAGCGGTCGTCAGGCAGATTGGCCACTTCGCTGCGGCTGTCATAAAGCGTGAAGCTATCTTCGCTTTTGACGTTTTTACTGTTTTTGGTTTTCGGCGAATCAAACGAAATCGCGCCCGACAGCAGGGCAGGCAGAGGAGCGGAGTTGAGTTTGACGCCGCTGCCTGTGGTTTCGATATTGATGCCGTTCTCCAACCAGAAACGGCTTTCCGAATTAATCAGTTTGTCGTTGGGGCTTTGGATGAAAATGGTGTAATGCACGCTTTGGTCGGACGGGTCGAAATGCGCGCTTTCTACTTGGCCGACCATAAAGTTTTCATACAGAATCGGGCTGCTGGCATTGAGGATGCGGTCGTTTTTGCCGACCAAATTCAGGCGCAGGCCGCTTTGGCCGATGGCGGCAATTGGTGGAATGTCTTGGACGACAAACACATCTTGGGTTTCGCTGCTTTTGCCCGGTGTAAATGCGATATAGGAGCCGGAAAGCAAAGTGCCCAAGCCGGTAACGCCGCTTTGGTCGATACGCGGTTTGACCACCCAAAATTGGGTATCGCTGCGGATAAGGTCTTTGGCATCGGCGCTGAGTTGGGCGGTAACTTCCACGCCTTTTTGGTCGTCGCGCAATTTGATGCGGGTAACGTGTCCGACATCGACGTTCAACACTTTAATAATGGTGTTGTTAACTTCGATGCCTTCGGCGCTGTCCATCAACAGCGTAACGACAGGGCCGCGGTTGCGGATGTCTTTAACCAAAAGCCAGCCGCCGGCAATCAGCGCAATCAGCGGAATCAGCCACACGACAGACGTGAAGACATTGGTTTTCTTGACACGCGCCGGGGCGTGATAATTGGGTGAAGAATCGTGTTTTTTCATTGTTTTAAGGTCTGCTCAGAATCAAGGCCGTCTGAAAGCTGCTGTTGCTTGTCCCAAATCAGACGGGGATCGAAATAATAGGCCGAAAGCATGGTCAAAATAACGACCAGGCAGAAATAAACCGCCGCACCGCCCGGCACAACACGCGCCATATTGGTGTGGAACGAACTCATCAAAATAATAATCACAAAAATATCGATCATCGACCAGCGGCCGATGGATTCGGTAATCCGATACAAAACCGACATCTTGTCCGCGCTCATCACGGGTTTGAAGTATGCGGAATAAATCAAAACCGCCATCGCGATAATCTTCAACACCGGCACCATAATGCTCGCGCTGAAAATAATCACCGCAATCAACCGGTCGCCGTCGTCCCACATATAAACAATGCCGTTGAAAATCGTATTGATCTCCAAAGCCGTCGGGTTGGACGAAATCATAATCGGCAGGATGTTGGCAGGGAAATACAGGATAAACGCCGCCACTAAAAACGCCA
This sequence comes from Neisseria sp. P0022.S010, assembly GCF_051956635.1. NCBI lineage: Bacteria > Pseudomonadati > Pseudomonadota > Betaproteobacteria > Neisseriales > Neisseriaceae > Neisseria > Neisseria sp. P0022.S010. The sequence goes on from NZ_JBQCXF010000009.1 coordinate 42,719, forward strand.
GTGAAATGCTCAGGCTTTTCGGGCGGCGGCGGTATAAGTCCGCACCGCAAACGCCGCAAGGCTGCTCGTCTTTATCGCGGAAATACAGGCAGCGGCTGCAACAGATTTTGTCCTCAGAGGCCGTCTGAACCGCATGGCCGCCGGTTAAACGGTGAATCTTATAATAAACCCAATGCTGCGGAATCGATACCGAAGTCCGAATCAGCATGACCGACAGCGGAAACATCAGATAAAACGCCGAACCGAACTCTACCGTAGCAACGGACGAGAGCTTGATATACGCCACCAAAGTGGAAATGAAAAACACATCCACCATAATCCAATGACGCAGCCGCACCAATACACGCGTCGCAAAGCGCAGCGCAGGGTAGGCCTTTTCGCGTATCAAAGCCGTATAAACATACAGACAGAGCAGTAAAAACAGTAAAGGCGCGCCGAAAGTAAGGATAAACATCACTTCCGCCAGAAAACCATAATCCAGCGAAATTAAAAGCCGCATCATTTGTGGTAGCGACAAAATCGATGTTACGCCGAACAAATCGACGCGGATATACACCATATTGTACGCAAACGCCATCAGAATCAAGGTTGTCAGCGCATAGGCGATCGGCGCGATATACGGATTGTTTTCCACCTCCACGATTTCATGGTTGCACACCGGACAATGCGCTTCCTGCCCCTGACGTAGGCGCGGAATATCCATACGGCAGCCGCAATCCGGGCATTCCACCGTATGTGCAGGCAGCGTCGCATCAGGAAGATAAGACTTGTAGCGCCACCAGCGATGGTAGGCAGGAATCCGTTTCATGGTTC